>JASFKE010000401.1:0-4701 GCA_050118795.1 Desulfobacteraceae bacterium
TTGTGTTTCCAGATTGCTGTCTATATCGTCCATATCAGTGATTCATTCCAATAATTTTGGGATAATGTGTGATTGGCGAGCTGTTTAGGCCTTTGCAGGCTCAATCAATTTTAGCTGGTGCCACCAACTGCCACGCCTGCCAGACCACGATGGCAAGAAATATTGCGGTGAACATGCCGAACGTCAGCCTGGTCATTTCAATAAAAATTGAAATATCGGGGATTAGCCCGATGTTTCCTCCATATTCCGGGTACTCTTTTAACACCCATGTTCGGCTGACAAGATAATTGGCATAAAAGTAGGATAGCGCGGATACGACAACGGCTAATATTTGAAGCTCTATAGAGCGTTTTCCACCTGTGAACAGCAATATTCCTTTGGCCACAGTGAAACCAATCACCACTGCCACCAGGCCAAACTCCCAGCCGGTCATCACCGTAAAACCCCACCAGATAGCAGCTCCGACGATACCGCCGAGCGCTGCACCGATAATGGCCAGGGGATAGTTGATACCCTGGCCCTGCTGTTCGATTAACGATTTTACCTGGGCTGCGAGGCTGTCATAGCAATTGCAGCACAGCACTCCTTCATCGGTAGTTTCCCGGTCATCTTCTGCATTCAGTTCTTGTCCGCACTGCATGCACACTATCATCTCCGCTTCAGTTTGCGTCATGACGGCTCCTAATTTGAGTGTGATATTAAGGGATTGGTTTTTTCTGAGTAGTGTATGCCAAGCCAGCGCTTGTGTGTCAATATATATATAAATACAAAATGTTGTAAAGCATCCAAATGGTGAGATAGCAGGGTTCCACCCGTCGTTGACATAACCCGCCTTTCTTGACATATTCGTCCCCGCGAACGTCATGTTATTTTTCGAACGATAGGAGGCTGCTTTGCCAGTTAAAATTGTGCAACATCCGCTTGTGCGGCATAAGCTCGGACTGATGCGAGTACACGACATTTCCACAAAAGATTTTAGAAATTTGGCCTCCGAGGTGGCAAGTCTGCTGACTTATGAAGCCACCAAAGACCTTCCCACAGAAAACAAAAGCATTCAGGGATGGGCCGGACCGTTGGACGTCGAGGTCATCAAAGGCAAAAAAATTACCGTGGTACCGATCCTGCGGGCCGGTCTGGGAATGATGGAAGGCGTTTTAAACCTGATCCCTTCGGCCAAGGTGAGTGTGATGGGACTCTACCGTAATGAAGCAACGCTGGAGCCGGTGCAGTATTACCTGAAAATGACCAGCAATGTGGACAAGCGCATCGCTCTGATCTTGGATCCCATGCTGGCGACGGGAGGCACCCTGATGGCCACCATCGACCAGCTCAAGCAAGCCAACTGCAAGCAAATCAAAGGCATCTTTCTGGTGGCGGCGCCCGAGGGGCTGGCACGGGTTGAAAAAGCCCACCCGGATGTCGAAATCTATGTAGCTGCCATCGATGACCGGCTCAACGACATCGGCTATATTTTGCCAGGCCTTGGAGATGCCGGCGACAAGATCTTCGGAACAAAATAGGCCCGGTAGTTTGTTGCCGACCCAACGACTGCTTACAGGGTATCGTGGTTTCCCATAGCCTGGGGCCGAGACAGAACGGCTGCTGCGCCCTATCAACCCCGTCATGTTAGAATTCGCTTGCTGGAGAACCCTGCATGCGGTTTGCTCAACCACCCTACAATAGCCAACGGTCTGAGCAATGCTATACATTAGATCGCTGTAACTGGAAAGATTGGGAGGTATTATGGCTCTGAATGCAAATGACAACAGCTCCGGATTTCAACTCAAAGACAGCTTGTTTGGTGCACAGATGTTGTTTGTTGCATTTGGCGCTTTGGTGTTGGTGCCGCTGCTGATCGGATAGGGCTTTTTAATCTTTTTGCCATCTTTTTATGCAACTGCGGGGTTTGTCAAAGAGATCGGTATTTCGCTGGTATTTTCAGTTTGAAGCGCGTTGAAGGAGCCACTATGAGCTGTTTTAGATTAGTTTTGTACGCTGCTTTGATTGCCCGCTGTGTGTGGCCTTTGGGAACGGTTTTGGCTCAGGAAAAAGAAGAGACACCCCTCGAGCGCCTCGGGCGGAAACCGCTATGGGAAGCCGGCGTCACCGGCGTTGCACTGACCCTTCCCCACTACGTGGGCTCGGACGAGTACTATGCATTTGCCCTGCCGTTTCCTTACCTTGTCTATCGGGGGGAGATCTTTAAATCGGATCGTGATGGAATGCGCGGGCTTTTCTTTCAGAGCGATCGATTCGAATCCGACATCTCCATGGACGGCAATCTGCCGGTCAGTTCGGAAAACAACGAGGCTCGGGAAGATATGCCGGAGTTGGACACGCTGGCCGAGATCGGTCCTGCCTTCCGTTACTATATTCACCGCAACGGCGAGTTGGACCACCTTTACCTGCAAGCCGCCTGGCGCGGAGCATTTTCGATCGCATTCAACGGCGGATTGGACATCGACACCAACTGGCGCGGCCAACGTTACATGTTGAATTTGAAGTTTAAAAACGAGTCCCTGTTCAGGGATCACAATTTGGGCTTTTTTTTCTCCACTGGAATCAGTTATACTGATGATATCCTCAACGGCTATTTTTACGATGTTCAAACTGAATATGTCACCCCGCAAAGAGGCCACTACAGCGCCGATGCCGGCTATGCGGGCCTCTACGTGTCCGGCTCCGTCTACAAGGCGTTGTCCGATCGATGGGCCATCGGCGGGTATCTTCGCTGGCAGAACATCAGCGGCGCTGTGTTCGAAGATAGCCCGCTGGTACGCACCAGCAACAATTTATACGCCAGCCTCGCTCTGGTCTGGAAGTTCGCACAGTCCAAAAAAATGGTTACGGTTTCAGAGCAGTTAAAAAATTAGGTGTGATGGATAGCAAGGATCATAGCAATGGAACCTCGAATTATTCTTGGGAAAACCGGACTTGAAGTCAACCGTTTAGGGCTGGGGGGCATCCCTATCCAGCGGGTGGATGAAAACGATGCAGTTAAAACTGTGCGACATGCAGTGGCCCGCGGTGTGGACTTTATTGATACCGCCCGCGCTTATGGTAACAGCGAGGAGATTATCGGCAAAGCCTTGGCTCAGACATCGAAACACGTGGTTATCGCCACCAAATCCCATGCCCGGACAGCCGACGGAATTCTCAGGGATATTGAAATCAGCTTAAAAAACCTTCGGCGGGAGCATATCGAGATTTATCAGTGCCATTACGTAAAAGATGAAAAGGATTATAAACGAATCATCGGACAGGGCGGAGCGCTGGAGGGAATGACCAGGGCCAGAGATGAAGGTCTGATCGGACACTTTGGTTTTAGTACCCATAGCCTCGATCTGGCCGATCGCATCTTGGATGATGATCTGTTCGAGACTGTCATGGTATGTTTCAGCTTTCTGGAACCAAAAGCAAAAGAGAAGGTGATCCCCAAAGCAATTAAAAAAAACGTTGCGGTTATCGCCATGAAACCCTTTTCAGGCGGTGCCATCGACAATGCCCGTCTAGCGCTGAAATATGTACTGTCTCAACCGGGAGTCGTACCCATCCCAGGTGTGGAAAGCCAAGACCTGATTGACAAAAACTGGGCGGTTTTTTCTGGAAATTATCAATTGACAGCTGCAGAAAGACAGGCCATTGACGACATACGCAACCGCTACGACAAAAACTTTTGTCGGCGTTGCGACTACTGCCTGCCATGCACAGAAGATATCCCCATTCAGACCATACTGGGCATCCGGTATGCAATAAAAAGATTTGGAGACGGGTTTCTGTTCACCGGCTGGGGCAAGGATGCCGTCAACAAAGCCCGGACATGCACCGAATGCGGAGAATGCATGACCCGCTGTCCTTATGAACTGCCTATCCCAGAACTCATTAAGGAGAATCTGAAGTGGGTAGATGATAATTTTTGATGAAGTCTGAACATAACAGCATGATATCCATTCACGTCGCGGTTTTTTTCTTCGGGCTGGCGGGCCTGTTCGGAAAGCTGGTGGCGTTGCCGGCGACGCTCATCGTGCTCGGGCGCGTGGTCTTTGCCTGCCTGGTTTTAGCCGTCGTACTGGTTGCACAGCACCGCTCACTTAAATTGCACACCCAACGCGACGGTGGGTATATGGTTGTGATGGGACTGGTCCTGGCCATTCACTGGATCACCTTTTTCCAGGCCATCCAAGTGTCCACCGTGGCCATTGGCTTGCTTACATTCTCAACATTCCCGGTATTTGTCACCTTTATGGAGCCTTTTTTTTTTAAAGAGCGCCTCCGCAGGTCCGATGTGACCGTCGCGCTGGCGGCCGCTGCCGGTGTGGCCCTGGTCATCCCCCGATTTGAGTTTGCAAATCAGATCGTTCAGGGTGCTCTATGGGGCATCGCATCGGGGTTCACTTTTGCGGTGCTCTCTATTCTCAACCGCAGGTTTGCAAGGCACTATTCCAGCCTGGTGATCGCATTTTACCAAGATTTGGTCGCAGCAGTGGTACTACTGCCGCTGTTGTTTGTTTACGATGTTCGATGGGAGCTCAAACAGATTATGTTGTTGGCGTTTCTCGGTGTGGTCTGCACCGGCCTTGCGCACTCTCTGTTTATCAGGGGGATGGCGTTGATCAAAGCCCGGACCGCCAGCGTAGTGGCATGCCTCGAACCGGTTTACGGGATAATGGTCGCGGCTTTTTTACTCAATGAAATTCCCGA
>JASFKE010000402.1:0-4684 GCA_050118795.1 Desulfobacteraceae bacterium
CATATAAGGAAAATTCCTGACCACCTCTTATTACTATCTGCTTTATTCCTCTTTGCTATCTTTTTTATGCAACTTTGGGGTTTGATCACCGATGCCAGATCCGCCTGGTTGCTTCTATCGCCAGATAAATAATCCTTGACTTCCAACAGCGGAATTTGTAGTATCCATATAAAGAAAACAGTTCCATATATGGAATATTAGGAGCTGATACGGGGTCTGGTTTATGGCCAAATATTATCTGTGCGGGTGTTGTGCAATCTGTTGGAGGCGGACACCCAAAAGGGTGAACTTCCTATAAACAAGCCTTGAAATCACAAAACCCATTTTATGAAATGAGTAGAACATGTCTTTGTTTTCGCGTAGTG
Source organism: Desulfobacteraceae bacterium (assembly GCA_050118795.1). Taxonomy (GTDB): domain Bacteria; phylum Desulfobacterota; class Desulfobacteria; order Desulfobacterales; family Desulfosarcinaceae; genus JARRKU01. The sequence continues at coordinate 366 of JASFKE010000402.1, forward strand.
CTTTATATTTTCTTTTAGCAGTGGGACTGATCATCATCTGTGCAGTTAGTGCTCCGGCTCAAGCAGTTTCTCCGGAGCCAGAAGTTCTTCCTCTGACGCCATTCGATCATTTTTCTGGGGCATTCGGTTGGGCCAGTTATGACGCGTCCGGTACAACGAATGGTACCACAGGTGGATATGATGCTGATGCCGATCATATGTACATGGTTTCAAATCGTAATGAGCTCATAAAAGCCTTATATCCTGATGCTGTCATTGCCGATGACGGCAGTTTTTCATCACAAGTTGGACCGGATGACTCCCCCAAGATTATATTGGTTAGGGGGGGCATCGATTTAAGCAGCAGCAAGGCCGGAAAGGCTTTGGGGTATGAGGATTTTAAAGATCCGGAATTTGATTTTGAGCAATATGTAGAGACTTACAAACCCGTTGTCTGGAATATTGATCCTGCCAATTGGGACACCAAAAAAAGACGTCCGTTGCCGGTAAGCGGCCCTTTGGAGGATGCTCGGGTACGCTCTATGAAGAATCAGGCCCGTATCGTCTCCATCGCTGTGGGTTCAAATACTTCAATAATCGGTCTGGGAAAGCATGCGGTCATTAAAAACGGTCAATTGAAAATAAAAGATGTCGACAATGTGATTGTGCGCAATATCACTTTTGAAGATGCATTTGACCACTTTCCCCAATGGAGTCCCAAAGACTCCTATAAACTTGATACCACCAAACCCGGTTGCCAACAAACCTATGTCGATCAATCCACAGGGCCGCACATGTGCCACGGCGGCCGTTGGAACTCTGAATACGACAATGTACAAATCCGAAATTCAACCCATGTATGGATTGATCATTGTTCCTTTAGCGACGGTCGCAACGAAGACAATCACTTTCCTTCAGTGTTTACGCCGCCACATGTGGGGTATGACTATCTCATTCAACATCACGATGGAGCGGTGGATGTTACCGGAACATCAGATTTTGTCACGATCTCTCATAACCATTTTAAAAATCATGACAAAACCCATCTTTTGGGCAGTTCAAACACTGTTAAAGTCAGCAAAGGCTGGGGGGCATTAAATATTACCGTCGCATATAACCATTACGAAAATGCGGGACAGCGTCTGCCTCGGGTACGCTTTGGAAAGGTGCATGTCTACAATAATTACTACTCCGGTCGTATTGGGTACTTGGGAGCCTATGCACCGACAGATGATTCGTCTGTTCCGGCAAACCGCTTTTTATATGGTATTGGTATCGGCCATTTGGCTAAGCTATATGTGGAAAATAATGTCTTTGAGATCGAAAATGCGCCAGTTGAAGGTACCGGAGATATCGTCGACGAGTCGGTCATGTTTTACGTCTGGCATAAAGATGACCAGGAGGTGAACGGTGTGCTGGAAAGAACCTATTTCTATGATACGGGAACGTTGCTCAATGGTAAGGCGGCAAGCATTATGAACGCAGCCCGGCAGGCTTGTAAAGAGATGGGAAAATCCGAGCTGGCATCCACCGACACTATATGGACGCCCGATGATAATTATCATTATCAATTGCTTCCATCAAAAAAAGTTAAAAGATATGTGCTCGGAAATGCCGGTGCCGGTAAGCCATATCGGATGGATCAAGCACCGAATTCCGAAACGAAATCGCATGCAAGTGTAAGCAAATAGCAATTAAACATTAAGGCTGGCACTGACGATCTGGTGTCAGCCTTTGTCGGATCGGAACTGTTTGTTTTCGGGGTCAGACTGCAATGCGCGTGCAGCGGTCAGCCGACCAATTTTACTTTACACAATATTGCGTGTTCATAGCGCTATAAACACACACTCTTTGATTGGTATGCACGGTGGCCAAATAAGAGCAACTTTTTAGCTTTTATAAATGGAATTAATCTCCATATAAGGAAATTTCTTGTTTTACAGCTTATTGATACTAGGAAAATAATTTATGAATCCTTTGCAAAAAGTGTTTTTGATCCTCGAAACCGTGGTTGCAGGGCAAGATAAGGGGGTGACCTATACAGAAATCGTGACCCAGCTCAATTTAGCCAATTCCACTGTTCACCGAATTTTGAAAGATCTCACCGATTTGGGATACTTAAACTTCAATCCGGAAACAAAACGCTATTTCGGAAACCTGCGACTGGCGTCCATGGGGGCTAAGGTGATCTCCTCCTTTGAAATACGGGATCACGTCCGGCCGCATTTGCTTGCCTTACACGAGGATACGGGGCATACTGCCCATTTGGCCGTAATAACCGGAACCAAAGGGGTATATATCGATAAAATCGAATCGAAGGATTTCGGCATTAAACTTTTCTCCGATATCGGAAAAACATTTCCTTTGCATTGCACAGGAATTGGAAAAGCATTGTTGGCCTTTTCGCATGGCAGGCTTCTATCGGTGTTATCCAAATCGCCATTGGAACGAATAACGGATTACACGAATACGGATGTTCATGCACTCAAGAAAGAGCTCGCTTCTATAAAAACCCAAGGGTATGCGTTGGATGATCAGGAAATTACACGCGGCATCATGTGTATTGGGGCGCCAGTGTTCGGTTTCAACGGTGACCTGGCCGGTGCGGTCAGTATAACGTTTCCGTCATATATAAAAGAGGAACGTGGCATTGATCATGAGATAACGGCAATAAAGAAATATTCTTCCTTGGTAACAAAAAAGTTAGGGTTTAATCAGTCAAAATAAGGAGATTTTAAACATGGAGATAAGACAGGCCATTCACCCGGAGCATGCCAGCAGTCTTGATACAGAACAGATGCGCAACCATTTTTTGGTGAACACTCTTTTCACCCCCGATACAAGCAGACTCGTTTATAGCTATTACGACCGGCTTATTGTCGGCGGAATTTGCCCACATAAACCTCACACGCTTGTAGTGGATAAAAAAATCATCGCTTCACCCTACCTTTTGCAGCGGCGTGAAATGGGGGTTATCAATGTGGGGGGGGCAGGCAAAATAACAGTGGACGATAATCAGTATGATATTGATTATCGTGATGGGCTATACATCGGAAAAGGCGCCCAAAAACTTGTTTTTGAGAGTAAATCTAATGAGCAGCCCGCAAAGTTTTACTTCAATTGCGCCCCTGCCCATGCCAAATATCCAACCACCAAAGTAGGCTTCGATGAGGCCGAACCCATCCATCTGGGGGAGGTAGAAAACAGCAACAAGCGTACGATTCGCAAATATATCCATCCAGAGGGCGTACAAAGTTGTCAACTCATTATGGGCATGACTACGCTCGAGACAGGATGCATTTGGAATACCATGCCCGTCCACACCCATCCGCGCCGGATGGAAGCCTATTTCTACTTCGATCTTACGGAAGAAAATGTTGTTTTCCATTTCATGGGCGAACCCAGCCAAACGCGTCACCTTGTTGTCAGAAATGAAGAGGCGGTATTGTCTCCAAGCTGGTCGATTCATTCCGGAGCCGGGACCAGCAACTACACCTTTATCTGGGGAATGTCAGGTGAAAACCAGTCTTTCGCCGACATGGATGGGGTACCCATGAGCGAATTAAAATAGGGAAGGAGAGAATCCATGTCGATTTTCGATAAATTTAAATTAGAAGGAAAAACGGCTTTGGTGACGGGCTGTAAAAGTGGAATCGGTATGGCAATGGCCATTGCATTGGCCGAGGCCGGGGCCGATATTGTGGGTGTCAGCGCCACTCTGGAAACACAAGGCAGTGCCGTGGAACAGGCGGTTGTGAGCACCGGTCGCAAGTTTAAGGCCTATGCCTGCGACTTTAGCGACCGCCGGGCTTTGTATGAATTTATCAAAGCCGCAAAAAATGATTACCCCCAAATCGATATTCTAGTGAACAACGCCGGAACCATTCTCCGCAGACCTGCCGCGGAACACCCCGATGAAGATTGGGACAAAGTCATCGAAATTAACATGAGTGCCCAGTTCATACTCACCCGTGAATTCGGCAAGGAGATGTTGGCGCGGGGCGAAGGAAAAATTATTTTTACCGCTTCCCTGCTGACCTTTCAGGGAGGAATCCTGGTGCCGGGTTATGCCGCCAGCAAGGCAGGTGTGGGCCAGCTCACCATGGCCTTTGCCAATGAGTGGGCCGCCCAGGGGGTTAACGTGAATGCCATTGCTCCCGGTTACATCGCTACCACCAATACCAAAGCCCTGCGCAAGGATTCCGAACGCAGCTCGGCCATTCTCAGCCGTATTCCAGCCGGGCGCTGGGGAGAGCCCGAGGATTTTTCCGGCCCGGTAGTGTTTCTGGCCTCGCCGGCATCGGATTATATGCATGGCACAGTGATGCTGGTGGATGGTG
>JASFKE010000403.1:0-4674 GCA_050118795.1 Desulfobacteraceae bacterium
GATCCGCAGACATTTTGCTCTTCGCTGAACTGGGTCTGACTCGGCGCCGGCTTCAAGCAGCGGGGCGACCAAATGCTGCAACCGGGCGGGTTCCCAGACAGACCGGATGTCTGAACCGGCAGCGTTCTGGTCGACATCGGCAAAGAACCGGTGTCGGTAAGATTGTTCAAACCGGCGGATCGCCGTGTAGGAGGTGTTCAATGTGTTGGGACCGGCGTTGTTTTTTTCAAACCGGCGATCTTCAATTAATTGCGGGAGCTTGAGCCTGCGTACCGCGGTCTGATCGAGTTCGGGCACATCGATTAACGCCTGACGGTTCAATGCCGGTTTTTTAAGCCCGCGCGCCAGCAGCACCCGCCGGCCCCGATGGGCAAGTTCTTCCGCGGAGGTTTGCTTGAGCCTCAATAGATAATCGTGAAGGTTCGGCACTGTTGAAATAACTTTGGACGCGCATGACCGGAAACGCTGTTGCCCCCAAGTCGACCGTCCACCGGCATGCAACTGCATCCGTCGTTACAGTTTAATGGTTTGGCCGGTTGCGATAGACTCGAGTATCTTGAAGGTGACAAAAGAGGTGCTGATGAGCTCGTCATAAGGTATGGGCGGCGGTGTGCCCCGGCGGACGCCCTTTAGAAACTCCCGCACTTCAGCCTTCTGTCCTTTGTCCTGGATTGCCAGTTTCTTTTGGCGCTTTTTATTACCGGAATGAAGCGTTAGAAGTTTGAAATCATCCAAAACCGCCGTGCAGCCACTGGCAAAGACTTCGACGCGTTCCTTGGGCAAACTGCGATCCCCGTTGGCCAGGTAACTGATCGTGCCGATGGATCCATTGCGGTAGGCCAAGTTGATATTGACAGTATCGTGCAGATGATTCGCATCCGCCATGGCCGTCGCATGCACTGAAACCGGCAGTGATCCGCTGATAAAGGTTAGAAAATCGACAAAGTGGCACACCTCCCCGACGATCCTCCCCCCGCCGGTCTCGGCGTCCTGTATCCAGGAATCCGGCTGTACTCTTCCGGCATTGATGCGGTAGGTCATAGCCATGGGGCCCTCTCCGCATTGTTTTTTTACAGCTGCTGCAAGGGGAGCAAAACGCCGGTTGTAGCCCACAAACAATATCGGGAACAGCACCGGCGTATCCCGATTCAGGTTGACCAGCTTTGCAGCTTCGACGGAATCCTGCAAAACTGCTGCACTGTCGATGAGTTCCACCGGATCGTTACAATCGGCGGCGGCCGGCGCGAGAGCAGGTCCTGTTGTGAAACCCGGCTGGCCGGATTCAGAGTTCAGGGCCAACTGGTCGGTGATTCGATCCAACTCCTGAATCGACAGGCACAACGGTTTTTCAACGAACACATGCTTGCCGGCGGCAAGGGCCTTTAGCACATATGCGGCATGCGTATCGTGCCGCGTGGTAATGAAAACCGTATTTATTTCGTCGTTGAGAAGAATATCGTCCGGGTTGCCCGTACAGAACTGGAAACCAAATCGCTCAGCCGTCGACCGTGAACTTGTTCCCTTTCTGGTCATCACCCCTTTAAAAACCACCTCGTCGTTTCGTGGCATGTTCGGCAGCAAATGGCTCTGGGCATAGCTGCCCGCACCGATGAATCCGATCGTAGCGGTTTCGCAGGAGCCTGACCTTACGCCCTGGTTCCTGTCGAACTCAACCCGCCCGTCAACCAATGGCTTTTTCGTGTCGTAGCTGATCAAGACACCGATAAACGGTTCGGTTCTGTTGAGGATGAGGTCGTAGGCGTCCCCGGCGCGGCCGATGTCGAAAGTGTGCGTGGTCATATCCGCGATATCCAGGGCTTTACGGTGCAGCAACTCCTGGAAAGCCTGCATGTTGCGTTTCTCCGTCCACCGCACATAGGCTGCCGGGTAGTCGATGCCTTTGTCCTCGTAGAGAGGATCGTAACGCCCCGGGCCGTAAGAACAGGACATTTTGACCTGCAACTCTTTTTTGTAATAATGTGGCTCACGGTCGAATCCCGTGGGCACGGCGCCCAACACTACAATCGTCCCACGCTTGCGCGCGATGGCCCCTGCAAAATTGATCGGATCGAGAGAGCTCGAGCCCGCCGTGATAATGACGGCATCGCAGCCGATCTCTCCGGTAAAAGCCGCAATCCGGCTCTCGATGCCGGGGGTATCGCGAGTATACGCCTCATCGAAGCCCTGTGAAGCGGCTCGCTCGACCATATAAGGATCGATATCGACACCCACTGTTCGGACGCCCGAGGCCTTGAGCAATTGCCCCGTGAGCTGCCCCAGCAGCCCCAAGCCGATTACTGCACAGGTTTCTCCAAGTCGCAGATCAGCCTGGCGCAACCCCTGTAAAGCGATAGCGCCGAGGGTATTGTAAGCAGCCTGCTTCAAGTCCGCATCCAGTTCCAGCTTGACGCAAAGATTTACCGGAACGCTGACGACCTCGGCATGAGAGGCGGTCACACCGCCGCAAGCCACTTTGTCGCCGACCTTAAACTCCTGGACGCCATCGCCGACTTCGATCACCTCCCCTGCACAGGAGTACCCAAGCGGTGAGTGGGCATCTAGTTTCTTCATTACTGCACGGTACGTCTGCACCGGCCCCTGTGTCCTGAGAACATCGAGAACCTGCTTAACCTGCTGTGGCCGCTCCTTGGCCTTGCCGACAAGGCCTTTTCTGGCGGTCTTGACCGTGTTCGTTTCCGTCCCTGTACTGATTAACGAAAAGTGGTTGTGCACCTGCACCATGCCTTGGCCACAAACGGGATAAGGGACTTTAATTATGCTGATACTGCCGTCTTTCAACTTTTGAGTGAATTGCTGCATCACGATACATTCTTCTTTGTATGAATTATTATTGTCATTAAAGATAAACGAGTAGTGCACCTATAATATTCGAATCAAATACTTAACGTTTAAATCGACACAGCATCAGCGATAGAAGGGTTTTGCTGCCTTGATAGCCATTTATACGGCTACCCCTCGGCCGGCGGCCATGACGACGGAAGCAATATTTTTATTTTTAGTTTAAATTGGCGGCAATCTTTACTTCATAGATACGCGTATGGACACAGGACGGCTGGAGTACATAGCTCCGCTTCCTGAATTACATAAAGTGATTCAGCGGGTATGAATCCTCGCCGGATCCAAAAAAAGACATGCGCTACGGGCTTATCCCGTTTGAAAACCCAATAATTGTTTGTTCGTGATAATGACGTGAAAGGTCCAGTTTGAAGACACATTGATAAACATATAGTTCAGTTGTTAAAGTATGATTTATGATCGATTAGAAAACCGGTAAAAATTGGAAAATCGTCCGCATCGGCGGCGCCTTATCTTCCTGCATATCAAAAGGGGTATCCTGAGATGCTAATTTAGGTGGACGCATTAAGAAGATTCAATGTCTTTTCCGCCTGGGAACGCCCCATAAATTCGGTCTTGTCTTTGAGTGCCGCCCTCAGCCTGGCTTTGGCTTCATCGGTGTGGTCGGTTTTAAGCAGCGTCATAGCCATATGATAGTTTAGCAGGGTATGATGATCTTTTATCAAATCCTCAATCTGGCGATAGAGCTGCAAGGCTAGCTGATATTCACCTTTCTGGTAGTAGATCCATCCCAGGGTGTCGATGATGGCAGGCTGCCCGGGCTTCATTTTGTAGGCATTCAAGGCCAGCTCTGTTGCCCGTTTCAGGCTATCGGCCATGGGTTTTTGTTCGCACAGCAATAGGGCCAGATGATTGGCCGCCGTCCAAAAACCCGGCACGGCTTGAATCGCACTTTCATAGATCTCCATGGCCTTGTCATATTTTTTATCCTGTTCGTAGATTTTGCCCAGGGTAAGATAGGCGGCCGGGTTCTTAGGATTCTTATCCAAAGACGACTTCAAGTTTTTAACGGCGGCTTTTATTTTACCTTGCTGCAAATAAACCGCAGCCAGATTATTGCTGGCTTCGGCCCACATGGGTTCGATTTTGGTCGCCCGTTCAAAGGCTTTAAGGGCTTGATCATACTTTTTCATTTTTACAAATGTCTCCCCTTTCAAATTGAGGGCGAAGGCTTCTTTGGGATTCTTTCCCAGACGATCGTTGCACAGGGCCAACGCATCCTTAAAACGCTCGGCGGCAATCAGAATTCCCGTAAGTTCAGCGGCAATGGATTGGTTGCGTTCGACAAGATGATACCCTTTGCGCAACTGTGAAACGGCGTTATCGACTTTTCCTTGCCTTAAGTATAGCCGGGATAGCTTGATATGCCCAACGGCTGACCGGGGGGATTTCAGCACAATCTCACTGTACTCTCTTCGTGCGGCATCTTCATCATTGAGCGCCAGATAAAAATCTCCCAGTTTTGCCTGGGCAGAGATGGCATCCGGGTATTTCTCCACCAAGGCGCGAAGATGCAGTTCGGCCTGTTTATAGTCGTTGTCGAGCAGGCATATCCGGTACATGGACATGAGCATGTTGCGTTGCGCCGGCGACCTTTGAAGCCCCTTTCTCAATGCCTCTTTGGCCATTGGAAACTGGCGGTTCATCACATAGGCGTCGGCCAGTTGGAGGTAGCCTTCCAGATAGTCCGGTTTAAGCCCCAACACCCGCTTGAAATCCATAATCGCAGAATCCGGCCTCCCGGAAGCTTTTGCAGCTTTGCCACGTGTGGTCAGGGCTTGAAGGTTGTCCGGATCA
>JASFKE010000404.1:0-4669 GCA_050118795.1 Desulfobacteraceae bacterium
CCGGCAATATTTGCCGGGCTAACCGGGGGTGGGCTTCTTCCACCAATCGGCCGATGAGATCTCCAATGGGAAGCCCGGTCATCCGCGCCATGACGTTGTTGGCTTTTAAAATCCGATGCTCACGATCTATCTGAAACAGGCCGACAGGTGCCGAACTGTATAGTAAATCCAGCTCAAGCAATTGCATGCGGTCTCTGCCGTAGTGAGGTTTGACCGGTGACAGGGTATGGGTTGTTTTCAATCCGGAGGTGAGCTTTTGTTGTCCAATTTTATCCTTTTGCATGTTGAAATCCCAATCGGGTTGAAAAGGATACGCGCCAGTACTGTATGCCGCCTCATCCCATTGACGGCCCCAGGGGTATAACGACACGGCGCGAAACGATGCCGGTTTCACAGTTCATGGGCAGTGTGGAGTGCAAACCAGAAATATCGGCTTTCAGATACTGTTCGACAACGCTTTTAACAAAAGCTTCAATGGCATTGATCGCTAAATTATGGGTGCAGTGATTGTGCCAAGGTGTGGATCGCATCCCGGGGCCGCCACAATGGACCCATTATCAAGAGTTTACAAGATCCTTTATCCCCTTTCATCAGCTGATGCAGGCCTTGATCTGCCTGCCGCGCCGGCCAAAACGGTGGGGTATGGCGGTATTAACCATTATTTTCAGCCACTTAATAATTCCGTATCATATTGGACGCAATGCGGCCGGGATACCGGTTGGGTCCGGCGCGAGCCCCACGGCCTGATCACAATCCAGGCCCAAAATGGGACTGCCCTATCAACCCATCGTTATTCAGGCAAAAAAATTAAAACTTGGCCAAGTTGGCCTAACCTCATGGCTTTTTACGCCAACGCGGGGTTATCTATTCCTGTTATATACTATCGGGATTTAAACCCATTGGCCCGATTTTCCCAAGTTCATGCATATGGCATAAGAATTGCTGGATTTGGGAGCAATGGCATCAAAGATCTGCGGATGGATGCTTATAAAAACATCTGTTCTACGGAACGGCTTAGGGAGAAAATAAATGCCGGACAAAATTCTAGTGGTTGATGATGAGGCGGATATTCGCCATCTGCTGTCAAATCTACTGATCAGCGAAGGATACACCGTTTTTGCAGAAGAAGACGGGGCCAAGGGATTTGAGACGTTTCGCCATCAATCTCCCAATCTGGTGATTACCGATGTCAAAATGCCGGTTCGCAACGGGCTTGAACTGCTCAAGGATATTAAATCGACCGGCTCCGACATCGATGTCATAGTCCTCACCGGCCATAGCGATGAAAGCACAGCCATCGAGTGTCTGCGAAATGGCGCCTATGATTATTTATTAAAACCGCTGGAGGAGTTGGATGTCCTGATCGCATCGGTTCAACGGGCATTGCAAAAACGGGACCTCGAAGCCAAAAACCTTCAGCTCGTCAAAGAGCTGGAGGAGATGGCGATCAAAGACCCGCTGACCGGGCTCTACAACCATCGCCATCTTCACAAATCTCTTTCACACGAAATTGCGCGCTCTATGCGCTACCAACACCAGTTTGTGATCCTCATGGCCGATATTGACCATTTCAAGCAGATCAACGACACTTACGGCCATCTGTTCGGCGACTTTGTCCTCAAACGCCTGGCCCGGTTTCTAGAGGACAACCTAAGATTGACCGATACCATCTTTCGCTATGGCGGCGAAGAGTTCCTCATCATCCTTACGGAGTCAGGCAAATCCATGGCGCTGCCCGTTCTTGAAAGGTTGGTGGAGGGCATCCGCACCCATGAGTTCAGCTGCGACGGACACAAGGCAAAGATCACCCTGAGTATAGGGGCGGCCCTTTTTCCGGATGAAGCCAAAGACGCTTCAGGCGTTATCGGGTTGGCGGACCGCCGGCTCTACCGAGCCAAACAGTCGGGCCGTGACACGTATGATTTTGAAGCGATAAAGGCTGAAGGTTAAGATACGTTGTACGATTGAAGTTTGCGGCGCAGGGTATTGACGCCGATCTCCAGAAATCTCGCGGTAACCGCTTTGTTCCTGTCGGCTTGGTTGTATATCTTAAGGATATAATGTTTTTCCCACTTTGCCAGCGGCACCACCCCCTGCATACTCTGTTTGGCCGCTTTTAAACTGGCCATCGCGCTTTTGCGGACCTCAGGCGGCAAGTGCTTCTCGGATATGGGGCGACCTTGGGCCAAATTGGATGCCGTGTGGAGTATTGATCTCAGCTCCCTTATGTTTCCGGGATACTCATACCGCTGCAAAATCTCCAGGGCATCCCGCGATATGGACTCGTCGGAGTCCTGGCCGTGTATCTCGGATAAAAAATGGGCGGACAGCAGCGCAATGTCATCTTTGCGCTCACTCAACGCAGGCAAGTGAAGCCATGCGCCCTTGAGACGGTAATATAAATCTTTCCTGAATTTCCCCTCCAGCATAAGGGTTTCCAAATCGGCGTTGGTGGCCGTAATGATTCTCAGGTCTGCGGTTTGCGGACTGCTGGACCCCAATCGCATGAATTCTCCCTCTTGCAGGACGCGCAACAGCTTGCCTTGCAATTCCAAAGGCAACGTCCCGATTTCGTCCAGAAACAGAGTCCCGCCGCTGGTCTGTTCGACATAGCCGATACGACTTTGTTTTGCCCCGGTAAATGCGCCCGCTGTGTGGCCGTAGAATTCGGCTTCAAACAACTCGCTGGGCAGAGAAGCCATATTGATCGGCGTGAAGGGATACTCGGTTCTGGCGCTGGCGTTGTGGATTGCCGCCGCCAACAGCCCCTTGCCGGTACCGCTCTCGCCGGTGATCAGAATCGGAACATTGCTCACCGCGTGGAGTTCGGCCTCTTTGAGGATGCGCTTTATTTTGGTATCGCATGTTTTGATCATGTCAAAGGCGCCGGGATTTTTTAAGTCCGGAACCGCTTGCCGTTTGTCCAGGGACAATATTTCCAAAAGACGTTTGCGCTCCAAAGCACGGTGGATGGTGGCAATTAAATCCTCCCATGTTACCGGCTTGAGCAGATAATCATAGGCCCCCTTTCTAAGAGCGTCCACCGCGTACATCGCATCGTTGTGGGCCGTCACCATGATGGCCTCGAGATCCGGGTCTGCACCTTTGGCTCTCGATAACAACTCCAATCCATCCATACCCGGCATGCTGATGTCGATCAGGGCCAGATCAAAAGCGTCTCCACTTTCGATCATGGCATGGGCCTGAAACGGATCACTTTCTGTAAAGATATGCTTGAAGCCGGCTGCGAGCAGCCCCCGACGTACACTTTGCAAAAAATCGACTTCATCGTCCACCACCAATATTCGACTATCCATAACGCACCTTTTATATACTACTTTTCACATTGACCGGGTTTTGGTACGGCCCCTTGTCAGGGAGGATCTTTTTTTCGGTCGTGAGCAGTCCCTGTGCCTGAGCACCGGATTCAAAAGGCAACACCACCTTAAATCGCGTCCCTTCTTCAGGTTTGCTCTCCACCAGAATTTGTCCCCCCAATTGCCGGATCAAATTATAGCTGACGGAAAGGCCCAATCCCGTGCCGACACCCGGACCTTTGGTTGTAAAAAATGGATCAAAAATTCGTGCTATGGTCTCTTGGGTCATGCCGCACCCGTTATCCGTCACCTCAATGACGGCGTGGTTGGGTTTGTCTTTGCTCAACAGAGCCTCAATTCGCACCCATGATTCCCGTTTATCTGCAGCATGAGAGGCATTGATCAACAAATTGATAATGACCTGTTCCAGCGCTTCCGGATCCGTCTTAAGTTGTATGGCGGGGCGGGGCGGTTTCACCTCAAACACCTTGACGCGTTTTCGAACCTCATTGCGGCACAACATGACGGCTTTGTCGACCACCTCAAACAGCTCTACCCATTTTCTGCGATTTGAGACCTCTTTTGGATGGGTCATCGATTTGAGGTTGGAGATGATGTTGTCGATTCTTGAACTGCCATGGGACAGGTTGTCGGTCAGATTGAAGATTTCGCGACGAAACGCCGGGTAATCCATCCCGAACCAATCTTTGTCGGCCACAGCGGCCGGATGGCTGTCCAGCAACAAGAATATCTTCTCGAGATAGGCCCTTAGTATGGGCAGGTTAAATGTGATGAAACTGTTTGGATTGTTGATCTCATGAACCATGCCGGCAACCAGCATACCCAAAGCGTTCATTTTTTCGCTATGGATGAGATGGCGCTCCAACCCTTTGGCTTCTGTAATATCGGCAACTCTGACCACAGCACCGTCCAATCCATCTTTCTTGCCAGACAACGGATAGAGATATATCTTTTCCACCCGGTCCGAACCTGCGGTGCGACGCTCGAAGCTGACGGGCTTTTTACGCTTTAGATGGGTTTTGACTTTGCACACTTCACATTGCCCTTTTCGGTCGCATAAAACCGGGCCGCAAATGCTCCCGCCTTGCCCCTGGATCGTTGTTGAATAGGCCTTTGACGCTGCGCGGTTCAGATAAACCGGCCGCAGGTCATTGTCTATCATCAGCATGGGGTCGGAGATGCCGTTTAGAAAAGCTTGGAGCAAGGCCTTGCTCTGCTGCAATTCAAACTCTCTGCGCTTGAAAGGGGAGATCTCTCTGGCCAAAGTGAGGACTCCGGTCAATTTTCCATCACCGCCATTTACCGGCACGATTCGAATATCCCAATGGCTT
>JASFKE010000405.1:0-4668 GCA_050118795.1 Desulfobacteraceae bacterium
TCCTGCCATTTTTTCAGCTTTGGCATTGGCCATGGAGATGGTCATGTCGGGTTCGATGAGGAGGGTGGCGGTGCTGTTGTTTTCGAAGATACTGCCATAGCGCGCCTCACTGTTTTCCAGTGCTTTTTCGGCTTTCCGGCGTCCGTCGATCTCTCTGGAGAGTTGGTTGTTGGTGGCCGTCAACTCCTTGGATCGCTGGGTAGCCATCTCCTCTAATTGGTCCCGGTATCTCTTGAGTTCGGCCTCTTCCATCCTGGTTGTGGTCATATCCAACATGAGCCCGGCAATTGCCACAACGCGGCCATCGGCATCCTGTATGGAGGCGTTATGGAAGGTAAACATCCGGGTTTGGCCGTCGCCGCAACGAATTTCAGCTTCGTAGCGTTGCTGACCGGGCTTTTTAATCAGCTCCATCTCTTTTTCGATATACAAGTTTATCAACTTGTCTGGAACTTGACCCTTTAGATCGACTAAGGATTTACCGGTGATTTTCAGGTTGTCATCGCCGATGATCTGATCGAGAAAAGCGCGATTGCACTCCAGGTAGGCTCCGTCCCTGTTTTTGTAGTAAATCGGGCAGGGCAGGGCATCCAGCAAAGTCTGTAAAGAGATATCGGCCGGTGTGGGCGATATGGGCCGGGGTCCTTCGATGAAACCATCTCCTTTTAATTTCAACATGGCTGGAGTTTCTATCTCTAGTTTTTCCGGCCTGTGGCCGAAGTCCAAGCCACCGGCTTTGGGGGTGGCTTTTGACCCACCGGGTTGCGCATTGACAGTTTTGTCATAATCCAACAACTGTCCGGAACCTATCCGGCACAAATATCGGTATTGTGGCGCAGGAACTTTAGCTTGGAGGGGAATCCGATGGGGGCTTGTGGGAAATTTATAACTCTTCCGGGGAGAAGGCGACCACATCGTCGATCTCCGGTGCATCGGCCATCAACATCACCAGGCGATCAACACCCAGGGCATTTCCCGTTGACTCAGGCATGAATTCAAGGGCTTTGAGAAAAGGCTCCGGCATTGGATAAAGGGATGCGCCGTCGGTGCGACGGTACGCCATCTCATCTTTGAATCGCCGCTTTTGCTCCGTGGGGTCTGTGAGTTCGCTGAAACCATTACACAATTCCAACCCTGCGATATAAAGTTCAAAACGTTCGGCAAGGTGGGGCTGCCCCGATTTTAAACGGGCCAAGGCGCCGCACTCAACTGGATAGTCATACAAAAAGAGCGGTTTCTCCAACCCTAAATGGGGTTCGATCTCAAGGCCCATGACTTCATCAAACCGATCACGATCAAGGGCGGCTTCCATTGAGAGAGACCCGTAGCGGGCAAACGCTTGGGCCACCGTCAACCGGGACCAGGGTTGTGCAATATCGATGGCGTGGCCTTGGAAGGACAGGGTGTCGGAGTGGTGGATCCGGCGGGTGATGAAACGGATCAGCCCTTCGCACTGGCCCATCATATGGCTGTAGTCTTCGCCGGCGGTATACCACTCCAGCAAGGTCATCTCCGGCAAATGTTTGGCGCCGCGCTCTCCGGCGCGAAAGCATTTGCAGATTTGGAAAATGCGTTCATAGCCTGCAGCCAACAACCGTTTCATGCACAGTTCGGGGGAGGTGTGCAGGTACCACTGCCCGCTTGTCTCTGCATCGATGTGACGCTCGGGCGCAGGCGCCGGAATACGAATGGGCGTCTCAACCTCGATGTAGTCGTTTTCAGTGAAAAATTGCCTGAGAGCGCTGATGATGCGGGCGCGCAAAACCAGGTTTTTTTTAAGGTCTGTTTGGCGAAAAGAGAGGTTCATGGTTCAAAGTCTTAAGTACAAGGTTTGGAATGGAATGTTCGGCGTATCGATTTATTGCGAGGTATGTCCAACTGTGAATTGCGCCCCGAGGCCCTGTCCCGTCATTTTTGCTGGTAATCATCATCCACACGGTTTTGCAGGTGGATTTGGTCGTACTGGTTCTCAGGTGCTGACGCAAACCACTGATGGCCCTGGGCTTGGCACTTGGAGCAGGCATTGTTGGGAATGTGGATGGCCAAAATATGGCTGCGACCACGGGCTTTTGAATCGATTTTCAGGGCCCCGGCACAGTCGTCGCAGATGGTGACGGTCTCGCGCTGGTGCTCTTGAATATTATCGGTGTCGTAATAAATATTGCGCGAGCGTTGGTTGCAATCCGGTTTGCTTCGCACCTGTTCCATCAAGGAATCCCGGTGCTGCCAAATTTTCATTACATTTTCGCACGTCTTTTCGATCCACCGGTTGGTTTGATCGGATTGGCGAAGCCTATCCGGATTGTAATCGGGTTCCCGCACGTGGCTGTAATCGAGGCCGGCCATGGCCAGAATAATGCCGGTATTGACATAGGGCAGGGCGCCTTCGATGGAGTAGCCGCCTTCCAGAACGGCGATATCCGCCTTGAGCAGACTGGTCAGTTTTGCGTAGCCATGGGCCGAGAAGTTCATGTTGGTAATGGGGTCTGAGTAGTGGTTGTCCTGCCCGGCCGAATTGACGATGAGCTGGGGTTTGAAATCCTCGACAATGGGAAGCACTGCTTCCGACAGGGTGTACAAGAACCCCTCTTCCGAGGTGTGGGGCGGCAGGGGGATATTCAACGTGGTCCCCACGGCATTGGGGCCTCCGGTTTCATTTAAAAAGCCGCTGCCCGGATAAAGGGTACGGCCGTCTTGATGAATGGAGATAAACAGCGTGTTGGGATCGTGCCAGTAGATATCCTGGGTGCCGTCGCCATGGTGACAGTCG
This sequence comes from Desulfobacteraceae bacterium, assembly GCA_050118795.1. Lineage (GTDB taxonomy): Bacteria > Desulfobacterota > Desulfobacteria > Desulfobacterales > Desulfosarcinaceae > JARRKU01. Next base: position 2,771 of record JASFKE010000405.1, read on the forward strand.
GTATCGACGATGGCGACCCGCTCCACCCCGTAAGCCCTTCGCAGGTATTCGATCATGATGGCTTCGATGTTGACATTGCAGAACCCCCGGGATCCGTGAACCACGCGATTGGCGTGGTGGCCGGGCGGTCTGACCAGCGCAAAGCCCCGTTCCACGGTGCCGTCCATCACCTGCATGCCGATGGTTTTGGCGCCGCCGGCGCTGATAAAGTGGGATTCGGTCATCACCGCCCATGGATCGGGCGCGCAAAAGTGGACCCGTTGAACATCTTTAATGATCGCCAGGTCGGGTTTAAATTCCGTAATGCCGTCAATGTCCAGCAGCCCCTCTTCAAACACCTGGTCCTGGGTATAGAGCAGACGCTCCTCCCGTTCGGGGTGGTTTGGGCTGATGGCCCAGTCAAATGCCGGGAAAAATACCAGACCGGTTTTATGTTTGGCAGTCAACATAGATTATGGCTCATGGTTCATGGTTATTTTGGGCGATCTCATATCCCTCTATCAGTCCCGGCTTGACCTGGGCTCTAACGCGGATGTTTTTGCCGATGGTGTTAAATCCGCGGATCATATTGAACTGGGACTCTTCAATGATTTCGGTTTTGAGCTGGCCGGCGGCGGCTCCCCGGCGCAGGGCCTTTTCGCGCAGAAGTTCAAGGGCCATCTGCCGGGCATCTTCCAGTTCAAAATGGGAAGAGATGTTGCCGCTGTGTTGCTCGCCGGCAATGGTGACGATCCCTTGCGCCGTATCGGCAAACAGCGTCAACTCCGTGGTGGTGCGGGCCAGTGCACAGCCAATGGCATTGGCCACCTGCCAATGGGGCACCACGCGCACGCGTCCGCTGAACATGACACGGAGCTGCTCTGCGAACTGGGGCGCCGGCCCCCCAAGAACCAGTAACTCTTTGGGGTGAACTTTGCTGCCCTCCCACAGCTCGTGAACGGTATAGACCGGTTTGCTGTTGATGCGGTCAACCATTGCCTGGGCGCCGTCTAAAATGCTCTGGCAGGCCAATTCAAAAATTTTTTTAGCGGCCTGCTCCACTGACACGCCAAGAGGCCCGGCAATGGACGCGATGCCCTTTTCGGCATTTTCCCGATCCCCTTCCCGGGCCATGCCCAAAACACAAAATGCGTCCGTGGGGGTGGGTGCGGGGCCGCCGTAAGCCATGGCTTTTCCCATACGATCGGGACCGATGGATAGATTGCCGCCATTGATGCGCACCGCACTGTCGCCGCCGATGCCGATGGATTGGGTCTGTAGCGCGCGAATCAATGTTTTATAAGAGGCGATTTCAATCCCCAATGGGGCCAACAACGGCACGCTGTCGATCAATACCGCCATGTCCGTCGTTGTGCCGCCGATATCCAGCACCAGGCTGGTGCCCTCTTTGGGGGCATAGGCCAAAGCGCCCATGACACTGGCCGACGGGCCCGACAGAATGGTCTGGGCCGGATGATCCAGCGAGGACCCGAAGTTCATGTTGCCGCCGTCCGGTTTGAGGATACGGATGGGTACCGTAAAACCCCTTTGGGATAAAGATTGCTCAACCGCCTCAAAGAAAGCTTTGTGGACCGGATAGACCGAAGCGTTCAGATAGGTGGTCGCGACTCTGCGGGGAAAGTTCAAGCTGCCTGAACAAGCGTGCCCCTTGAAGACGTGCTGAACGTAGGGCGCCAGCAACTCGGCCATGGCGTTTTCATGAATGGGGTTGCGGACCGAAAATTTGGATACCACCCCGGCGCAGCGGATTCCAAGCCGTTTGAGATCCTCACCTATGGCCTGCACCTGTTGTTTTCCCAAGGGCTCTATTTCGCGGCCGCGATGATCCAGAGCGCCGGGTACGGTGTAGTAATGCTCATTGGTTCTATAGTGTTTGGGGTCGATGCCGGGTCCGGCTG
>JASFKE010000406.1:0-4666 GCA_050118795.1 Desulfobacteraceae bacterium
CTAAATAGATCGGCATATTGATGGATTCCTTAAATAGAGGCCCAACAGAAACATAGCTGCAGTGAGCTGCATTAGAGCCTCGCAACCGCTTAATATTAAAAGATACTTGCTTATGTTTTGGGCTCAATTTCCAAATAAGTCAAGACTTCCAAGAACGGGCAGACTCGAATGTTTCTTTGCATAAATACATCATTTTGAAGCTAAAAACCGCAATTTTTGGAACGAACGGCCATAAGTTCCAGGTCAAAACATAAAAAGGGAACACAGTGCGTGAAAACGCAGCTATGTTTCTGTTGGGCAAAACTTATTTTTTTTTAATTAATCGTAAACAATCATCGTATATATCGATAAAATCAATAAAATATCTGAATTTTGATTAGTTTATCAGCTGACCGGATACTTTGCTGACCTGAAAAAGGCCTCAGAAAGTCTGCATTGGGAGTGATTCATCTCTGGGTGCGGACTTTTTTATACGCAAAAAGGAATCTGAATCTAATAATCTTTCTTAACCAAGGAGTACTGAAAAATGAGTAAAATCTGCCGCGTTACAGGAATCAACACTTTCTATAAGACAGTGGTGATGGTTGCTGTAGTTGCCTTCCTTTTAGGATCAAATGCATTTGCTCAGGCAAAAAAAACCTACGATCTAGTGTATTTTGACGGGCACATGCACACCGTTGAATCTGATGGCTCCGGTTCACTGGAAGATATTAAAGTTGCCGCTTTGAATCGTGGGCTCGATGCAGTGATTGTCACCAATCACACTTCGATGATCACTCTTGATGAGTGGAAAGACATGAAAAAGCGCGTCAACTCACTATCTGATAAGAATTTCCTAATGCTGAATGCATTCGAGGTAACCGGTAGTGAAGGGATGTTCAACCGAGATCATGTTCTTGCCTGGGGTGTTGCGGATCCCTTTGTCGGGGACAATGAAGACGAGCTCGCACCCGAGGAGGTATGGGAATCTCCCCGCAATGAAGGGGGCACTGGTGCCCTGTATCCTGAAAACATTGCTCAATGGGTGGATTATATTCATGAGCATGGCGGAATTGCGGTCCACGCACATACAACGGGCTCCACCAATCCTGTTTACGGTGTGGATTTTATCGAAGTGTTCAATCTGAGCCACGTCAAGGATGTGGCATTCTATGCCACCCAGATGGGATATTCTGCCGACCAGGCATATGGCCTTGGTTTGACTCTCAACAATATGGCCTTGTATGGCGAGCGCGATTTATACATGGACGTTAATTTTCCGGGTATAGGTATGATACCGCTAAGAGACGCCCTTTACTATGCCACGTATGATTTTTCCGGTGTGGGTGAAATACTCGGTGCACCGGAAGCCCCGTTGACATCATGGGATGAGCTGCTGATGGCCTATATGAATGGTGAAATGGATCATCCCACTTTCGGCGTGGCCAACAGCGATGCGCACAACACCTATAATATCGAAGGTCACGATTTCACGGGCGGTTCAGGAGATACATACGGTGACTATTCAAATGACTATTCCGATGTCGGTGAAGCCAAAAACGGGGTTTTCGTAAAAAAGCTTACCCCAAGGTACCTTCTTAAAGCCATTAGAGCCGGCCGTTGTTTTGCCACCACTGGACCATCGCTGCAATTTACCGTCAACGGCCGGATGATGGGTGAAACGGACCTGATAAATACCTTTAAAACCGAGAAGTGCAAGCTGAAATTGAGCATTGATTCGGAAAGTGAAACAGCAGTCCTCACTAAAATAGATATCATCAAAAACGGTGAAATCTGGAAATCGATCACTTTTAATCCATCGGACCAGGTCTTCACCTTCAAAGAAACTTTCATCGATGACGACTGTAATTTCGACGGCTACTACCGCGTCGAAGTAATCGCGTTGGAAATGGCCGATGACATCCCTCAGCCTAAATTTGCCTGGTCGAATCCGGTGTTTATCAAAATAAAAAACAACTTGAAAAACGCAGCTCGTTTCGCCACCTTCAACGCCTCTCTGAACCGCTATAACGCAGGTGATTTGATTGAGGATTTATCCACACCCGACAACTCCCAGGCTCAGGCTGTGGCGGAAATCATCCAGCGCACCCGACCGGATGTACTGCTGATCAACGAGTTTGATTACGATAAAGGGAGCTTAGCGGCCCTGCATTTTCAGGATAATTATTTGTCCATCTCACAAAATGGCGCCAAGCCGATTGAATATGCCCACGTGTTCATTGCGCCATCGAACACGGGCATTCCATCTGGGCGCGATCTCGATAAAAATGGCGAAATCGGAGGACCTGGCGATGCTTTTGGTTTTGGCTACTTTGAGGGGCAATATGGAATGGTCGTCTACTCCATGTTCCCAATAGACCATATGTCCATCAGAACATTTCAAAACTTCCTATGGAAAGACATGCCTGGTGCAATGCTGCCTATCGATCCGGCTACCGGAGAATACTGGTACGATGAAGGGGACCTGAAAGTCTTACGGCTTTCGTCCAAGAGCCACTGGGATGTGCCGATTAAGATCGGCCGCAAAACAGTACATTTTCTGGTAAGCCATCCGACCCCGCCGGTTTTCGACGGCCCGGAAGACCGAAATGGCACGCGTAACAATGACGAAATCCGTTTTTGGGCGGACTACATCAAACCCGGAAAGCAAAGTAAATATATTTACGATGACAAAGGCGTTCGCGGCGGGCTCAAACCGGGTGAAATGTTCGTGATCGCCGGCGATCAGAACGCCGATCCCTTTGATGGCGACAGCGTGCCGGATTCCATCCAGCAGCTATTGGATCACCCCCTGGTCAATACCAAGGTTACACCCGACAGCGAGGGCGGCCCCGAGCAGGCTGAACTACAGGGTGGCGCCAACGATGACCATTTCGGTGATCCTGCATACGATACCGCAGATTTTGCCGATGGCTCACCCGGCAACCTGCGGGTTGATTTCGTGCTGCCGCGTAAAAACATGCGCATCATCGATGCCGGGGTATTTTGGCCAACTACTGATGATCCTCTCTTCGACTTGGTCGGCACCTATCCCTATCCCAGCTCCGACCACCGGCTGGTGTGGATCAATGTAAAGGTGCCTAAAGCAGAACTGTATAATAAATGGATTCATAACTAAAAATCAATGCCCGATAAGGAGAAGTTGCATGACTATCAAATCTTTGTCTTTACTTATGACTGTTTTCTTCACACTGACAACAATAGTGTTTGTTGCCCCGGCTGACTCCGGCTCTGCAGGCAAGCATAAAACATGCAAAAAATATTCGGCAGGTATAGAGCGCAGGAAGGTCATCGGCTGGCAATTTTTCGGAGAGGTGACTTTCCCGACCGGTCACATCTTTGAAAGTACCGAAGTGGGGGGCTATCGGGAATCACCTATGATCCTAAAAAGAAACGCTACTAGGGGTACCACGAACATTGGCCCGTAAATATACGGTAAGAGTTTTATAGCCTTGTAACTGATTGAAATTATTTGATTGGAATTCGTTCCAACCATGTCATCAAGCCACTTTAATAATCAAACAACTGCTTGATAGATGCAAATAAAATCAGACCTTTGCAGTCCTTATAGTATATTTTCTCACGAATGTTCGTGGTACCCTATACATCCCTAAAAATAAAAAGCGGGGCCATGTGGCCCCGCCTTTTTCTATGATAATTAATGATTTCTGAAGGTCCCGGTCGGTAAAGCAGTAACCATGATTACGGATTCATCGCCGGAAACGGTCCGATGTAGCCGGTGTAACCACGCAAATCGCTGGGATCTTCGAACTTATCCTTGTCAGATTCACCATAGGGATGCTGTACCACCGACATGATATAGGCGAAGCCGTTGATGTCGGGATAAAAATAAGGCGACGTGGTTTCAGAACCGTACGGCGTTGTCTGGATTCGGGTTAATGTCCCTGCATCCTCACCAGCGGTTTTGTAAGCCCAAATCATGTCGTTCTGGTGACCACTGCCGGTGTCTTCACCGATGATCAGGGTATCGTAACCCGGCAGATAGGTGATGTTGTCGGGATTGGCGATGCCGTCAATATTGCAGCTGTTGCCATCGACACTTGTATCCGGGATACCGGCGACTACGCCATAGATATTGGTGGCGTCATAATTCTCATCAATGTCCAAGGCATACACGGCGCCACATTTGTTGGCTGATTCCAATTTGATGTGATTGGGTCCGCCAATATCATATGTACCGGTCGGATTGTTTTCCATACCTTTGGAAACCTCAGACATAGCCAGATAAAGCTGATTGGTTTCAGGGTTAAAAGTGATGCCTTCCATTTTACGCCATTCTGTGGTGGCTCCCTTCATCGCTGCATAGCGGCGGGTCTCCAGACGCGAAGCGGCTAATGCCATGTCCGCATTCTTTAATTTCAGGCACTCCAGATAAGGGCTGTCATGACCACTGTTGATGGAAGAATAATCATCGGGGCAAGTACCATCCGCTGCTGGATCAGCCTCATCGAAAATATCGTTAAACGCTACTCCGCTATTAATAATGGCTTCAATTTCATCATTGGTGGCATGTCCCAGATTAACCCACTTAATATCGGCAGCACCCATGCCTGTGGTGTCCGTCTCATTGTAGACGGCTGCATAAAGGGTACCCGCGCTCAAATCACCTTCGGTATCGGCTTCAAAGCGGAATAGGCCGACATTG
>JASFKE010000407.1:0-4656 GCA_050118795.1 Desulfobacteraceae bacterium
AAACGCTATATCGAAAAGCTGCTGATTGAGCACCGTTGGCACCGGTCCAAAGTGGCCGCCATTTTGGGGATCGATCGACGCACCCTGTTTCGGAAAATCAACACCCTTGGAATTAAATAGTCTCATGCTGGGACATTTATAGCCCAAAGCAATAAATTCAAATCATTTCAATTTGTCAGCTTCTGCCCCATCTGTTTGCCGGGACATAATTGTCCCTTCTTAAAATAAATAGTGTTCATTCTAAAGGGTTCATTTAGATAGTAATGTCGAGTATTGTCAATGATGTCGCGACAATTACTTGTTGACGGCATACAACTTGCTCCCTTCTCCATATCGCTTGAGCATTCCAAACATAACATAACCAAAGCCATAGAGGAGGGATTAAATGAGTGGTGTGACTTGGGTTTACATCATGCTTGGGCTCTACATCGCCTACTGCGTCTATGTAGGGCTCAAAGGCTATTTTACGACCAAGACCTCTGCGGATTATGCGGTTGCAGGTCGGTCCATTCCGTTTATCGCATTTTTAATGGCCGCCTCGGCCGCTTCGTTCAGCGGTTGGACCTTTATCGGTCACCCCGGCGCCATATGGGCGGCCGGGCTGGTATACGCCTTTTGCTCCATGTATGTGGTGGTCATCCCCATGACGGGCACCTTCTTTGCCAAGCGCAACTGGTTGCTGGGCAAGCGTTATGGTTTCATCACACCCGGGGATATGTATGCCTACTACTACAACAGTGAAGCCCTGCGCTGGCTCACGGTGCTCACGGCGGTGCTCTACTCCATTTTCTACTCCGCCGTGCAGCTGTTGGCTTCGGCCGCGCTGTTCAATGTGATCTGCGGTGTGCCCATGACCGTGGGCGCTCTGTTCATGGCGCTGATCGTCTGGTTCTACATCGTGGCCGGCGGTATGAAGGCCAGCACCTGGGTGGGGGTGATTCAGTTTATTTTGATGATCTCCGGCATCATCATTCTGGGGGCCTTTGTGCTGGCTCAGTTCGGCGGATTTTCCAATTTCATCGAGCAAGTCAATAAACTGGAGAGCAAGTATATGGAGATTCCCGGCCTGGTCTACTTTGGGCTGGGGCGTAAATGGACCGCCATCTATCTGCTGACTTACATGTTCGCACTGATGGGGATCCAAAGCTCGCCGGCGTTCACCATGTGGAATTTCGGGATCAAATCCCCCAAACCGCTGGCCTGGCAGCAAACCTACATGACGGTGTTTATCGTGGGTTTCGCCCTTTTCTTTTTTGCCGCTTTCCAGGGGCTGGGAGCGCGTATTTTTCAGATTCAAGGCCTGGAGGGCTTTGCCACACTGACCAAAGATGTCGCCGTGGTGCCCCTGTTGATGAAGAGTTTCCTGCCCCCGGTGATGCTGGGCATTGTTTTTATGGGGGCCATCTCGGCCATCCACTCCACGGCCGCACCCTATGTGGGTACCGGCGGCTCCATTGTTCTGCGCGATGTCTACTGGCGCTATATCCGCAAAAAAAAGGCCAGTGACGCCGAGCAGATATGGATGAACCGCCTTTTTGCCACGGTGATCACGGCCCTGGCCCTGGTGGTGGGCCTCACCTCCAAAGCGATGTTGGTGATCCTGGGCGCTTTCGCCACCTCTTTCGGCGTGCTCATGTACATCCTGAGCCTGGGAGTGCTGTGGGGGTGGAAGTTCCCGCGGATCGGCGCCATCCTGGGGCTCATCGTGGGCATGCTGGCGGTGGTGGTCACCTACAACTACAAAATCCTGACCATACACCCGGCGCTGTGGGGGACGGGGTTGGGCTTGATCGTGGCCTATCTTTGTCGCGGTATCGGCATCCGGGATGATCAAGAGACCATCGATCGCCAGGATGAGCTGCGCGCCTGGCTTGACGACGTGGACTCTCCCACCAGGTCGGGGCGTAAATGGCGCAACGTATGCAAGGTGCTGGTGCCTGTCTGGTTTATCTTTGCCATCGGGCCGGGAGCGCTGCTTTCGAGTTTTGCCTTCAGTTTCGCAGGGTTTCCCCATATCTGGTCGTGGCAGATTGCATGGTGGATCTTTGCCATCTTCATGATGTGGGCGTTATGCTTCAAGGCGGAGCTCTCCACCGAAACCGAATACATGCTCGAAGAGGCGGAAAAAACCCACATGCAGGTCGTCGAACAGTAGCGACCCAATTGTTTGCCCACGAAAAAGGAGAGTTTACGTTATGAAAAAAGAAGATGTGTGGATGGTCCTGTTGGTCGGTTTCTCCATTCTTTGGACAGCCGCCTTTGGTTGGGGTCTATTCGGATAAGGAAACTGTGTGGCGCTTGGGGAAACTTATAACCGTTGCGCCGAAGGGGATGCGCCGGTGCCCCTGCATCCAGGAAAGAGATGCGGCGGGCGCTGGGCGCGATCCCTTCTAAATCGAAGGAGAGGACCATGACCCATCAATACGATTCGGCTTATCGACGTTCCATAGAAGATCCCAATGGTTTTTGGGGGGAGGCGGCCCGGGCCGTCACCTGGACAAAACCCTTTGACAAGGTGCTCGATGACACCAATTTACCGTTTTACCGCTGGTTTTCGGGGGGAGAGCTCAACACCTGTTACAACGCTGTGGACCTGCACATTGAGCAGGGCCGGGGGGAGCAGGCCGCACTGATCTATGACAGCCCGGTCACCAATACCATCAAGACCTTTACTTACAATGAACTGCGCCATGACACGGCGCGTTTCGCGGGGGTGCTTCAATCCCAAGGCGTTGCCAAGGGGGATCGCGTGGTGATCTATATGCCCATGATCGCCGAAGCGGTGATCGCCATGCTGGCGTGTGCCCGCATCGGCGCGGTCCATTCGGTGGTGTTCGGCGGGTTTGCCTCCAATGAACTGGCCACCCGTATCGATGACGCCAAGCCCAAAGTCATTGTGTCGGCCAGCTGCGGCATCGAAATTTCAAAGATTATTCCATATAAACCGCTGCTGGACGGCGCCATCGATATGGCGGACCACAAACCGGAAAGGTGCATCATACTCCAGCGCGACATGTTAACGGCACAGATGGTTCAAGACCGGGATCTGGATTGGTCCCAGGCGGTTCAAAAGGCGCAGCCGGCGGCGTGTGTCACCGTGGCGGCCACCGACCCGCTCTATATCCTCTACACCTCCGGTACCACCGGAGAGCCCAAGGGGGTGGTGCGGGATAACGGAGGGCATGCCGTGGCCCTTAAATGGACCATGAAGCACATTTACAATGTCCAGGCCGGAGAGGTCTTCTGGGCGGCCTCGGACGTGGGCTGGGTGGTGGGCCACTCCTACATCGTCTATGGCCCCCTGCTGGCGGGCTGCACCACCATCGTCTACGAAGGCAAGCCCGTATTCACGCCCGATGCCGGGGCGTTTTGGCGGGTTATCTCCCAGCACAAGGTCAAGACGATGTTCACTGCGCCGACGGCTTTTCGGGCGATCAAACAGCAGGATCCCTCCGCGGAATTGATCCGGAAGTACGACCTTTCGAGCTTTGAGATTCTCTTTCTGGCCGGCGAACGCACGGATCCGGATACCCTGAAGTGGGCCGAAACCAACCTTGGCGTACCGGTGATCGATCACTGGTGGCAGACCGAGACCGGATGGGCCATCTGCGCCAATTGCATGGGGCTCCACCACTTTCCGGTGAAAGAGGGATCGCCCACCAAACCGGTCCCCGGGTGGGATTTGCAGGTGCTGGACCCGGAGAGCCACGAGCCGGTGCGCCCCGGGCAGATTGGCGCCCTGGTGGTAAAGCTGCCGCTGCCGCCGGGAACTTTGCCCACCTTGTGGCAAAACGACAAGCGCTATCTCTCCTCCTACCTGGAAGAGTTTCCGGGATACTACCAAACAGCCGATGCCGGATTCATCGATGAGCAGGGCTACGCCTATATCATGTCCCGCACCGACGACATCATCAATGTGGCTGGACACCGCTTGTCCACGGGCGCCATGGAAGAGGTGCTGGCCGACCACCCCGATGTGGCCGAGTGTGCTGTGCTGGGCGTGGATGACAGCCTAAAGGGGCAGGTGCCCGTTGGATTCATGGTGCTCAATGCCGGCGTCGACCGCCCCCATGCCGAGATCTCCAAAGAGGTGGTTCAGATGGTGCGCGACCGGATCGGCCCCGTTGCCTCCTTCAAAACGGCCACCATGGTGAAGCGTCTTCCCAAGACCCGGTCGGGGAAGATTCTGCGGGGCACCATCCAGAAGATCGCTGATAACAAGGCGTGGAAGATGCCGGCCACCATCGACGACCCGGTGATCCTGGACGAGATTACCGACGCCCTGCAAAACATAGGATTGGCTAAAGCGAGGCAGTGACCGCAACATCGAATAAAAGGGCGGGCTGGGTTTTCCTAAGGTGGTGATTCAGCCACCGGCAGGCGCAGCCCGCTCCCACCATAGAGGCCGACATCACATCAGCCCGGTATGGGATTGCCATCGAGGGTTGATTGTTGTCGGCCACTTGGATTATAAAGGTTAAAAGAGTATTAACCTGGGGGGGAGATACATTGAAAATATTAAAGATTGATCATTTGGGCATCGCCGTGAACAGCATCGATGAAGCCCAGTCGTTCTGGACGGATGTCCTTGGACTGCCTTTTGAAGGCCGTGAAACCGTTGAAGCCCAGAAAGTGACCACCGCATTCTATCCTGTG
>JASFKE010000408.1:0-4650 GCA_050118795.1 Desulfobacteraceae bacterium
CAGGTATTGGAAAAAAACGGCGCCATCGTCATCGGCCGCTCCAACACCCCGGAGTTTGCCGCCGGCGGCAACACCTTTAACGAGGTCTTCGGCGCCACCCTCAACCCGTGGGACACCACCAAAACCTGCGGCGGCTCATCCGGCGGCACCGCCGTGGCCCTGGCCACCGGCCAGGCCTGGCTGGGGACCGGCAACGACCTGGCCGGAAGCCTCCGCATCCCGGCCGCCTATTGTTCAGTGGTCGGCCTGCGACCCAGCCCCGGCCGGGTACCCAACGGTCCCAGGGCGTTTTTATACGACAGCATGATGGTCCAGGGCCCCATGGGGCGGGACGTCAAAGATACGGCCCTGATGCTGGATGCCATGGCAGAGCACCACATGGGCGACCCCATGTCCCTGCCGCGACAGGCGGTTTCTTATTCATACATCCTGAACCATCCGTTGCGGCCCAAAAAGGTCGCCTTCAGCCCCAACCTGGGCATCCTGCCCATCGATCCGGAAGTCGAAAAAATCTGCCGGCAGGCAGCCGACGCCTGGACAAAATCAGGCGTCGTTGTAGAAGAAGTCTATCTGGACCTCGGAAATATCGAAAAAGTATTCAACGATATCCGGGCCTTTTTATATACCGGCAACCTGGGACGCGCCTTCATGGACGAGAACCGGGAGCTGATCAAGCCGGAAGTGATCTGGAACATCGAGCAGGGACTGAACCTGCGCGTCGAAGATGTGAGCGCGGCGGAGAAGGTTCGTTCCGGCATCTACCAGCAATTCTACCAGCTGTTCCAGTCTTTCGACCTGCTGATCTGCCCGGCTGTGGCGGCCCAACCCTTTGACGTGGATATCCGTTACCTGACCCATCTGGAAGGCAAGGAACTCGAAACCTATGTCTCCTGGCTGATCCTGACCTCAGCCCTCACCGTGACGGCCTGCCCGGCCCTGTCCGTCCCCTGCGGGTTTACGGAAAAGGGACTGCCGGTGGGCCTGCAGATGCTGGCCCCGCCCCAGCGGGAAGACCAGCTGCTGAGCGCGGCTTGGGATTTCGAAAAACTGGGCGGCCTGGATTCCCGGGTTCCCATCGATCCGAAAGTCACCTGACCGTTATCGAGAAAATGCTTTTAACGCAGCGTTTGCAAAATACAATTGTTTAAGGAATTAACCCATGTTCGACATCTATAGAGACATCGTCACCCAAACCCAGATCGGATACCTGGCCACACTGAGCGGCGACCAGCCGCGGGTCCGCACCATGAGTTTCAACTTCCGGCCCGACGGCAGACTGTGGAGTTCCACCTACAACATCAGCGGCAAAATGAAAGAATTTCTTGCGCACGCCAAAGTGGAAATCTGTTTTGACCATCCGTTGGACCGCCGCCAGCTTCGGGTGGAAGGCATCATCGACACCACCGGCGACCAGGAGAAAAAAAGGCAAATGCTGGCCGATCACCTCCCCGCGCGGAGCCATTTCAAAGACGAAGATGACGAAAACCTGGTGCACATCGAAGTCGTCCCCACCCGGGTGCGATGGAAAAACCGCGGATTCGGTGAATACACGGAAATCGATGTCAGTACGTTTCCGTCAGCTTAACAGGAGTTTTTTTTGATTTACCACAGGATGGACATATTCCGGCCCGAGGAGACCGGCGCATTGGTATTCAGTCTTGATGAATCGGGGACAATTGTCTCCGTCTTCGACAAGGCGATCAATATCCGTGTCTCCGACCGGCGCCTGGTTTCCATCGTCCGGCATGCCGCCGCCATGACCCCCATGAGCGTTCTTTGCCCCAGGCTCCTGGACAGGGGAGAATCCTTCGGGATCGGGCAGAGGGTCAGCTTTTCCGACGGCATCCTGGCGGCCGATGGCTGGCACCTGGATATGCTCGGCAGTTCACGGTTCGAGGGCCATCCGACGGTCGACAAACCCTTCTGTATGGATGCGCAAAAACTGGATCTGTTTGAGAAGATCCTGCATTTCTCAGGTCAAAAAGACGGACTGCTGGGGATTACCCTGGATGGGGAACCCCGGAATCGTTTTGTAGGGCAGGGCCGGAAGATTGTTCAGAAGATCCAAACTCACGACACGGCACAGCTCGCACGCCACCTGGCGGAATTTACCGGGCTGGGCCCGGGGTTCACGCCGGCCGGCGACGATCTGATCAGCGGCTTTCTCATGGGTGAAGCATTGGTCCAGACCGAACACCGGTTGTTCCTGGATGCCGTGCCGGTTGCACGATGCCTCATGCCGGACACGACCTCCAAAGCCGTTCTCTGGAAAGCGGCCGCTGGGACCTGTGACGCCGGGCGAACACTGATATGGATGGCCCTGAGAAGGCATTTTCCCAGATTCCTCTGCCGAGCGGCCGCCGAGCTGGGCCGTGCGGAAACGTCAAAAGATATGCTGGCCATGGTGACCCACGCGACACGATACGGTCACACATCCGGCACCGACGCCTTAACCGGGCTGCTTCTGTATTTCAAGACCCGCCTTCGACACATCCATCACGACCGGCGCCGGATACATTCGCCAACAGATGTCCCTTCGAAGCAAACATCGATATCAGGATAGCGGACAAACCCAAAGAGAGTAGAATGAAAGAAATCAAAATCAAACAAGATGCCTATTACGATTCCGTCTTTCTCATGCTGGCGTCCAAACATGTCAAGGCCGCGTCGGGTGTTTGGGAAGTGGTGGCCTCCATGGGCACCAAGACCAATATCGCCCTGATGGCCGATATCGGTTTTGACGCGGCCGTGCTGAACGAGGCCCGTCCCAATGACCTGATCATTGCCGTAAAGGGCGACTCGCGGGAGATCATCGACGGGGCCTTTGCGGCGGTGGATGAATTCCTGAGCAAGAGCAAAGATCTCTCCGACGATGAAGAGGCCTACTGTCCGGTCAATCTGAGCAATGCCATCCGGTTCTCCCCGGAGAGCAACATGGTGCTGATCTCCATCCCGGGCGAATACGCTGCACGTGAAGCCCGCATCGCCCTGGACAGCGGCCTGCACGTCCTGATGTTTTCAGACAATGTCTCCATCGAGGACGAAATTACCCTGAAGCAACTGGCGGTGGAAAAAGGGCTGCTCATGATGGGTCCGGACTGCGGCACCGCCATCATCAACGGCACCCCGCTCTGTTTCGCCAACGCGGTCAGCAGGGGGAATATCGGCCTGGTGGCCGCTTCCGGCAGCGGCCTGCAGGAAGTGACCTGTTGCATCGACAAGCTCGGCGGCGGTATCTCCCAGGCCCTGGGCACCGGCGGCCGGGACCTCAAAGACCCGCGCATCGGCGGCATGATGATGAAGATGGGCATCCGGGCGCTCAAGGAAGACACGGCCACGGATGTGATCGTCGTGATTTCAAAACCGCCGGCGCAGGAAGTGGCCGATGATATCCTGAACGACCTGAAACAGACCGGCAAGCCCTGTGTGGTCAGTTTTCTCGGCCAGGGGAAGCGTGAGAAGGACGGAAACCTCTGGTTTGCCCAGACCCTGGAAGAAGCCGCCATTCTCAGCGTCGAACGCTCGGGCGCGGATATGGCCGCCGGCCAGGATATCGTTTCTTCTGGCAACAACAACAAGGCGCTGATCTCCGAACAGGTCCGAACAAAAACCCCGACCCAGAAATTCATCCGGGGCCTGTTTGCCGGCGGCACCCTGGCCGATGAGGCGCGGATTGTGCTCCAGGACCGGGGCCTGGAGATCTACTCCAACATCCAGACCGACAAGAAGTTCAAACTGGCCGATCCGAAAAAGGCCCGGGAGCATACCCTGATCGATCTGGGGGATGACGCCTTCACCGTTGGGCGTCCGCACCCCATGATCGACCCTTCCATCCGCCAGGAACAGCTGGCGGTGGAACTGGCCGATCCGGAAGTCGCCGTGGTCCTGATGGATTTTGTCATCGGCTATGGAGCCCATGAAGATCCGGCCGCTCCGGCCGCCGAATTTCTGCTTGCAGCACAAGAAGATCCGCAATTCGATATGGCATCCAAAACGGTGATCGCGTCCATCACCGGCACCAAGGCCGATTTTCAGGACATTTCCCGGCAGAGAAAGCAGTTGGAAGCGGCCGGTTGCATCGTCATGTCGACCAATGCCAAGGCCAGCCGTCTTGCGGCTGACATCATACAGGGGATAACCAAATGAAACCAAAACACATCAACGCGCTTTTCGAGACTGACCTTAAAGTGATCAACATGGGAATTGCTTCCTTTGCGCAGGATTTAAAAGATCAAAAGGTCAAGACCGTGAAGATGGAATGGCAGCCGCCGGCCGGCGGAAATGAAAAGATGATCGAACTCTTGAAGAAACTGGGAAGGTAGAGGGGGAGGAACCTGTGAAATACGATTTTGTTAAGGCCAACGAAAAAGCGGTTGCCGCCATACTCAGCGCCAAGCCGGTTTTGAAGGGAATATCCACGGCCGCAGAAGTGGTTCCGGGGATGAAGAAAAACCTGATACTCCATAGCGGCCCCCCGGTCGAATGGAACAACATGTGCGGCCCCATGCGCGGCGCCGTGATCGGCGGCCTGATCTATGAAGGGCTGGCCAAGACGCCCGAAGAGGCCGAAAAGCTGGCCGGATCGGGGGAGATCGAATTCGACCCCTGCCACCACCACCAGAGCGTGGGCCCCATGGCCGGTGTCATGAC
>JASFKE010000409.1:0-4644 GCA_050118795.1 Desulfobacteraceae bacterium
TATTGCTCGGTTGGTTTTCTGTCGGACGTCAGGTGGTACAGTTCATGAAGCTTATCAAAAAAATGAGACGCCATGCCGCAATGGCCAGCGGGAACTTCAACTCCATGTTCAAAGGGGTTGAGATTCCGTCCCTGCCGGTGGCTGTTCAAAGGTTGATCTGCGAAATCAACAAAGATGATCCGGACATTGGTGAATTGACCCGGCTGATTTCATCGACCACAGGCATCGCCGCCAAAGTCATCAAAACAGTGAACTCTTCCTTTTATAGTCCCCGTTCTCCGGTTACGGAGATCAAACAAGCGGTGATGTTTTTGGGGATCGAAAATATCCGGTCACTGTCCATGGCCTATGCGGCCATGGAATCCATTCCAAAACCCAAAGGGAGCCTGTTCGACCACGAGGCTTTCTGGATCGATTCACTTTTACGCGCTTTTCTATCTCGCAGCTTTGCAGGTGCCATTTCAAAAGAGGCCGCCGAAGAAGCGTTCACAGCATCGCTGATTTCCGATATCGCTCTGCCCGTCCTTTTATCTGCCTGGAGCGAGTATTATGCTCCCGTCATCGCGCAGTGGCGCCAAAGCCCCAAGCGCCTTTCCCAACTGGAGCGTGCGCAATTCGGGTGGGATCACGCCCAGGCGGGTGCGTATATCGTTCAATCCTGGGAGTTTCCTGACGAACTGGTATGTTATATCGGAGCCCATAATCTCTCCCTGGATGAGATCAAAAGTTTGGAACTGGACGATACCATTGTGGTGCCCATGGCGGTTGCCGCCCAATCTTCAAGCATCTTAAAACCTGATGCCGGTCGCAACCGGGCCATGTATGGGACGGCGCTGACGGCCCTAAATCTGACGCCGGCTGACTATGCACAGATGATCACGATGGTTAAAAACCGTTTTAACGGCATTTTGTCGCTGTTCGGCCTGTCCAATCGCGGCGCCGATGATGCCTTGGATCAAATGGCATCTGCTGCCCAACCGCCCGATCAGGAGTGCCGTGCATGAAGGGCAACCCCACCAAAGGTCCGCAGCATACCTTTCTATATCGCTTGACCGCGCTTTTCTCCAAATTGCAGTTTCGCTATTTACATCAGGTGTCTCATCGTAGAGATTTGATCACCGCTGTATATCTGTTTTCAGCCGGTGTTACGGCGCTGTCAACCATCACGATGATGGCCTATGTAACGGATCTGATGCTGTTGTTCCCACCGCTGGGTCCGTCGGCCTTTATCCTTTTTTCTACGCCTTTATCCGAATCGGCCTGCCCGCGAAATCTCGTTTTGTCCCATTCCGTGGCGCTGGCGGCCGGATTGGGGGCGCTGGCGCTGGTCAAGCTGATTTTTCCAGGGCTCCACGAGGCGCCGGTCGACATGGCCATCAACTGGCCCCATGTCATCGCCATCGCCATCGCCATGGGAGGCTCCAGCATCGCCATGGTCGTTTTCCGATGTGTGCACCCCCCGGCTGTGGCGACGGGCCTGATTGCCGCCATGGGGTATCTGGGCAACATCGTTCAAATGGGGGGCGTATGGGTGGCGGTACTCTTTCTGGCCGTCGAAGCCATTGTCTTTAATCGGATATTTGGCGGTTTGCCCTATCCTTTCTGGCGATTCGACCCCAATGTGGATAAGATGTACCGACCCCTTGCCGGCCAGGCTGCACCGGATACCTCGAGATGGCAGAAGATGGCCCAAAAGACCTTCCACCGGAGATGATCCTCACTTGCCCTGCCTCGATTCAAAATTTGTGATGCAGCGCTGTTGATTTTTATGGCAAATTCTATCTGGCAAGTGTATTGCAGTTATCCTTGGAAGTGCCCCACTGGCTTGGATGGTGATGGCAGGTGGTTCGTAAAATTTTTACGACGCTTTTGTTGTCTTTCGTAACTATTTGTTATTGTGGTAAAATATTAAATTGGCCTGTCGTTGCTATTAACAGCTCTGATATATACGCGACTGCGTACCATCTGAGCATGTGTACAAAAGTGAAACCGGAAGGAACAAAATTGCAATCTGCCATAAAAATACCACCCATCACCATGAACGATACCGAGGCAAAAATTCTTGTGGTCGAAGACGATATAAACGTGGCGGTGGTTTTGGAAGCGCGTTTGGAATCATTTGGTTACAAGGTCTGCGATGTCGCCGCCACAGGCCTGAGCGCCATCGAGAGTGCAATTGAGCACCGGCCCGATTTGATATTGATGGATATTTTGCTCGAAGGCGATATGAACGGCATTGAAGCTGCGGATAACATTATAAACCACTTTGATGTCCCCATCATTTTTCTCAGTTGTTTAAACGATCCGGCCGTATTGGAACGCGCCGTAAAAACAAACCCCTATGGGTATATCGTCAAGCCGTATGACAAGGCTGCCTTAAAAATGTCCATTGAGATTACCCTGGTAAAATATCGTGCGGAAAAAGATCGCGAGAAATTGATTGATCAACTGGAACAAGCGCTCAATGAGGTCGAGCGGTTGAGCGGTTTTCTGCCCATCTGCGCCTCATGCAAACGCATTCGCGATGATGAGGGGGGATGGCAGCAGATCGAAGATTATATTGCAAAGCACAGCGAAGCTGATTTTTCCCACGGTATCTGCCCCGAATGTGCGCACAGGCTCTATCCAGACATAGATATCGGGGAAGAGCCGCCTTGACTCCGGAACCCTAAAGGCCGTTGCGGCATTGGGGGTTACTCTATAATTTTGGTTGCCTTTCGCATATAACTTTTAGGGATGGTTTTTGTTATATTCCTGGCTATTTTTTTGTTGATGATAAAATCATCTCCGTCAAAGCTGAACATGGCGTAGTTGCTGACAGATTTCAATAAACATCCCGTCGGTTTTTCTGTATAGGCCTGAACAAATCTCTGAGCTTGGGTATCATTCCAATTTTTGATACCCTGGATATCGCCAATGATCATGGCATCAACCCTATTGTGCATCTTTTCGTATTGTTTACGCCATTGATGAAATGTGCTCACATATGCTTCTTGGAACTGTTCTGATATCGCCTTGCGGTACAATCCGCCTTTTCGGTGCGCTGCCATTTTATCAGCGGCAAGATAGCCAATGGTAGACGTTCGGTTGAAATTCTTGAGCGTGTAGACCAGCTTGGCTATTGACGCATCTGTTTTTTCAGCTTTTTCAGCCTTGGCGTCGATGCCCCAATGGGCAAGGATTTTAAAATAGTCATCCGATTGCTTAAACCTGGCAAGAGCCCGGGATATTTCTGAAACAACGCTATCGGGGGTTTTTAAACTTGCGGCCATATAGTAACCGCCGGAAAGCTCTTCAATGGGAAGCGCTTTGTTGAGCAATAGATCCGGGTTGGTGTGGCCCTGCTTTCGTGCAATGTGGTATGCCACTGCATCGGGCAAAGGGCATATATCGATTCGATGATTTAACAAATTCTTAAAATTTTTTAATGTCGCATTGTCACCGCTTGTTCTGTGAAAAGCGGTCGTATCGAACCCTTTGCCGATGAGCCAGGACTCAACGACGTCATCCGCAGTCGTTCCGATTTTGTACTTTTTCATATCCTCCAAAGATTTGATCTTAATATCTTTACGTGCCCTTAAGGCCATTACGTGGTAACTTGCCGGCGTAATGACACCGATCCATTTAAACAACTTTTCTCGGCTTTGATTGCGACCCATCGAAAAAATCAAGCTGTCGGGCTCTAACCGGGCATTTTTGTAGGCTTGTTTCCAAGGCAGGCTTTTGATCTGATATTGAATTTGCGTATCAGCCATAACGTGGCGGACAATCTCAGTGGATACTCCGGTTATCTGGCCTTTCTCAGTGAAATTGAAAGGGGGGAACTCTTCGGTGTAAATGGTCAATTTTTGGGCGTTTACAGGTCCAACTAATATGAGTGATAGGAATAAGAGGCAGATTGTGCACGGTTTCAACGCGATTCTCCTGAGCGATCTGAGGTAAGGTGTAGGCTTTAATCTAATAATGTTCTTGGACTGCGCTATCGGCCGTTAGGGTATTGCAATGGCGTTTGCTCCCTGCGGCCTTGCCAAAAAGATGATCTTAAAGCCCATACAAGAACTGAACTTTTCCGCGTCTGTTCGTATATCAAACGATCGATAGCCTGTCCAGTAAGGGCGCGGGAAAGAAATAAATGCACCAGATTGCACTGGATTTGTGTTCGTCTACAAGGCACAGCCGCTGGTGCATATCAAGATATGTGCCGGTGGATGTAACGCCGTAGACGGGCGCAAAGACAAGCAAGGTGGTGTATTTATTTCTTTCCTGCGCCCTGAGCGCTATCTCTTTCGATAACCTGCCAGTTCATCATCATAGGCGGTGAAGCCGACAATCTGCTGAAGGGCTTTGAAATCCATCAGGTCGGGGACAGGCTCCCCTTTTTTGAGTTGCTCCAGCGCTCTTTGCATGGCAACCAGAGCCGCATTGAGCAAGGTCAGGGGGTAAACTGCAATTTTATACCCCATCTGTTCCAACACCTGAAGGGGAAGCAGCGGCGTTTTTCCGTGTTCCACCAGGTTGGCCATCTTGGGTCCGGGGACTTCATTGCAATAAATGCGCATCTCTTCTTCATTATGGGGGGCTTCCAAAAAGGTGATATCAACGCCCAATTCGACAAATTCGTTACAGCGCGCAATGGCTTCATCC
>JASFKE010000410.1:0-4636 GCA_050118795.1 Desulfobacteraceae bacterium
AACATGGATAAATATAATGAGAGACGGTCGGGATTTGATGACCGCCGCACATACCAATATAACGACCATATTCCCGAGCGCAGAACTTTACGCAACCGCAGGCGTCAACAAGATTCCAAATCTGATCATGAACCCGATCGTTCAACAAACGGTAGAGGGTCGAAAGGGTGTCAGTAACTTCATCGATTATGGTCCACATCTATTGAGGTTGTCGAGCATTGTTTTTTCCCGGTCCAATCAAAGGCAAGGTTTTATCCACATTGAAGAAGACCAGATATTTGGTCTCTCTGCGCTCTTTGTCCGGCGGGTAGCTTTTTCGCCGCAATTGGTATAGCTGTTCACTGTCTTTCTCTTCATTGACCATGGTTAAAAATAAACGTTTGCCTTGGTATCCGCTGCCTTTTTCCTTGAAAAGATAGGCGGCGTGCGGATTGGATTGAAGATTGTAATGGGTGAGTCGATCTCGCATGATAAATGCAATCGTACCGTCATCCATCACATGGGGCCGGCTGTAGACGGCTGCATCTACCTGGCCGTCATAGTTAGCGGTGGACAGTATCCCAAGCCCGGATTTCTGCTCAAAGTATGATTTTAAATCCATGGAATTGTTCTCCTTTTTGAATTTATGCTAAATATTGTGCCGTTTTTCATATCCGTCTTCCCCAAACTGCGTGGATCGGATCGGAAAAGTTGATTTGTCCATAGTATCTATCCTGGGGCGGGCGGGAGAGCCCCCGTATGGAGTATGTATGCAGGTCGTCAAATTGGCGATCATTTTTAAAATACTCCAGCACCAAACCCACGCGTTCATATTCTTGCAGTTCGGTCCAAATGCGAATCACCTTGGGTTCAAACCAACGATTGGAGAAGTTGACCACGAAGGTACCGCCCGGCGCCAACACCCGTGCCGCTTCCTTGAAGATGTTCGTTGGACGGATCATATACTCCACAGACAGATTGCATATGACAACATCATAGGTGTTCTTCTCAAAGGGCAGTTTGGGGGCGGTGTTCAAATCGTGCACGACATATGATGTAAGGGCCTCATTTTTTTTTAGCTCGGTTTCATTCAGCCCCAGACCGACCATTTTCAAGGGATGGACGTTTGCCGGGAGGTGGGACTGCCAGCTGCTCATGAGGTCCAGGACCTTGCTCTGTTGGCCCGCAAAGCGCCCATTGATCTGATGCACCATCTTAATGGCTGTATCATCGATATGTTGCACCAGGCGCGGCTGTGCGTAAAACACAGTGTCAGGGGAGGCATCCTTGCGCAAAAAGGGTTGGTCTGAGAAAAAATCGGTGGGTTGGTCATCCCATCTTGCTTTCATCCCGATTCCATCTGTGATGATTTCACCCCAATGTCGCATGGTGCCGCCGTGCTCTTCAAGGGTTGAGTGTATTGACCCAACGGTGACGCGCACATCCATGGTTCTCTCTGCCATGGGGTGCCCCATGGCGATGCCCAGCCGTCCATTATTTTGGCTGATGCACCGGAACGGTGTTCTGTTGGCTCTGAAAATTCCGGCGACGTCTGACAGAACCCCTTTGGGATAAAAGCGTCCCATTCGCGGCTCGAGGGTGTCCATGCCCACTCGGCTTCCGGTAAATTGTTTTCGGCGGACAGTTTGTATATCATGGCGATTGATCGAACCGAGCAGTTCATCGCTCGTCAAGGTCAAATGCACCATATCCCCGGCCTGATTTCCCATAAGGGCGTCGTGAAGCGATCCCGGCATCACATCCCGCCAAAAATTGACCTGGTGACCGGCAAATGCATCGCAGTGCGTTACACCGTCACTGTTCCAATTGACCTGGAAAAATAGATCGGCTATGGTTTTTGAACTGATACGGCTCATTGTTCAGATCCTTTCAATTAGGTGATACCCAAATGTAAGGGGAAAAACCGTGGATACAATCACAGGGGATCTGTAGGCGAATGGTAGGGGGAACCTACCATTGATGGGGTTGAGGCCCTATGTAAGCGACATCAGATAGGATCGCAAATTGGTCGACCGATTTTTAAGGCCGAATTTATTCCTCAGATTTTTTCGATGAAAATGTACCGTGGTCTCGGAAACATGGAGCACATCGGCTATCTCTTTACTGGTTTTGCCGTCTTTGACCAGAGATGCAATCTGCATCTCTTGGGGTGTCAGCAAAATATTAAGGCTTGCAAGGTTTTGCAACAGAGGAGAGATGACTTCGTTGAGGTGGGCTTCTATGATTTCCACATTGGTTCTGTCCTTAGCTCTCAAAGGTGCCCGTTTTAGCTTTTCAACATAAGGAAAAACCAGATCTTTGATGTTGGTCAGTACTTTTTGTTCCATCTCTTTTTTGTCTTCGTCCCGCTGGCGCAACAGAACTTTCAATGCAATATTGCTCTCTTCCAGATCATTTTTTTTAGCTTCCAGGTCAGCTTTGCTTTTTCGGAGTGCTTCTTCAGTGAGTTTGAGGGCGGTAATCTCTTCGTGGCTGACAATCACCTGCAATGGACCATCAGAGTCTACCCGGATGGATCGCATGTAAAACCAATGCGGTCCTTCAGGCCCGTGGCATGGGTAGTCGTAGAGAAACTCTTGTGTTTCGCCCCGAATAACCGATCGAATCCCTTCGGCAACGGCATGGGCGTCCTGTGCTTGCTCACCAGTTGTCTGGTCGCACAGGGTAAGGTAGTTTTGTCCAATGAAGCTGAGATCACCAGTCGCTCCGGTTTTATGGGCAAACTCCTGCCACGCCTTGTTGGTCTCCAGAATCACACCCTCTTCATTGATGATGGCGATGTTGGCCGATAAGGAGTTGATTGCGTCTTTGGCCAATGAGTTTCTGAATTCGCAAGGTTGGCAATTCTTCGAGTTTTTCATGGGATCTCTTTGGCTTCATATTTTATGATTAACGTACCATATCGGCCAACAAAATAAGACCCTTTAGCGCCTTTTTCAACCTCGCCTTACCAAATCAGGGAGTGCT
Source organism: Desulfobacteraceae bacterium (assembly GCA_050118795.1). Taxonomy (GTDB): domain Bacteria; phylum Desulfobacterota; class Desulfobacteria; order Desulfobacterales; family Desulfosarcinaceae; genus JARRKU01. Next base: position 2,968 of record JASFKE010000410.1, read on the forward strand.
GTGTCAGGTGTCTGGCTGGGTGATGCGATGGGCAAGCCTTTCAACGGCCTGCATGTAGCTGTCAAATCCGCGTAACAAAATATCATTGTGGTTGGCGCCTTCAATTTTTAAAAGGCTTTTATCTTGTGCTGCACTGGCTTTATATAGGTCAAACCCGTCCGTAAATGGAATGATGTGGTCGAATTCGGCGTGTATGATGAGCGTAGGTCCTTCATATCGTTTGATTTTGTCGATATTCACAAAACCATCTTCTTCTTTGAATCCCAATCTGTCAGTTTCCACACCCAACAATCGCAGCAGGGGCGCAGCATAAGCAAAGCCGCTTTCGATGATCAGGCCGCGGATCGATGCCGGATACTCCGCCGCAAGCTCAAGTGCGCAAGCGCTTCCCAAAGAGCGTCCCATGACAATCAGTGGGCCGGTGTGGTTTTGTTGCTTTAACCATGAACATGCATATTGATAGATATGATGGCAGTCCGCCATCATGGTGCTGGTGGTCGGTGTACCGTTGGACAGACCATATCCGCGATAGTCGGCCGCCAGAAGGTTGATGCCCAATTTGCCAAATACCGGACCCAACTCATCATAATCTGCTACGATTTCACCATTGCCATGAAAAAAAAGCAGGTTGGCGCCGGTTCGAGATGCCGTATGAAATCTGGCGCCGATATGGGTATCGGCGTCAACCCAAATATGGTGGTCACTAACGGCATCATCGCTGGGCCGGGCTCCCAATTCAGGGCGGGGGTGGAAAATAGAGGCCAATACCTCCGGATGATCCAGAATTTCATATTTTGTGCCCATTGATAATCCTTTTATTGGAGCTAATCCGATATTGAGTCGATCAATCCCGTAGCTGTTACCGCCTTTTCAATTTGCTTTACCCGCTGGTCAAGCGCCCCGGTATAGCCGATGGATATTCGAACCAAACCCGGGGAGAGCCCCATCGCAGATTGCTCTTCAGGTTGAATTTCCGAGGAGGTGGATGATCCGGAACATGACATCAAGGTGTCGTAATATCCCAATGAAACGGCAATATAACCAAAATTTTCATCATTTTGTAAAAGCTCCATAAAATGGTTGGCTTGCCGCTGTGTGACGCAATCCACCGTCAGCATACCGCCGAAGCCATAGCCCTGATTTAACAGTTCGGTAAACAGGCCATGCTGGGGGTGGGATGTCAGACCTGGATAGGTGACGGCGACCCCCATACGTTCCAGGTGGGAGGCGATGACCATGGCGCGACGGCTGTGTTCGCGCATCCGCAGCGGCAAATGGGGCAGCCTTTGGATCAAGTCAAATGCGCAGCGGGGATCCATGGTGGGGCCCAACAGCATGGCCCGGCCGGTGTGAAGGTCTTTAAGCGCATAAATAAAGTCTTTGTCGGCACATATGGCACCGGCAATCATATCACTGGAACCGCTGATAAATTTGGTTAGCGAGTGCACCACCACGTCGGCGCCCAATTGTGCGGGTGATACCAAAATGGGGGTGAAGGTATTGTCGACCACCAGTTTTGCACCTTGGCTATGGGCCAGATCGGCTAGCTTGGGCAAGTCTGCAATCTTCAGGGTCGGGTTGGCCATGGTTTCGACAAAGATGACCTTTGTATCCGGTGTAATGGCACTCTTAAAGGCATTTAGGTCCGTGGGATCGACAAAGGTGGAAC
>JASFKE010000411.1:0-4633 GCA_050118795.1 Desulfobacteraceae bacterium
GTTTTGAGACGGTTGATTTTATCCGCTCGCAGCCAAGTGATGGAAGCGGATGAATATTACAGAAAGCACCGCCGTATGGTGACTCGCGTGATTCGTGCATTTCGGCTGATGTCGGACATCCACCTATACGAAAAATTATCCCCTTTTGAAAAAGTTGCCCGAATCGAGGAGGGTCTGCCACTGGAAAAGTTACGTGCGATAAGGGATGAAACGGATATCATCAATGTCCCTCGCGGCTCGGAAAAGCTCTACTTTGCCAGTCGAAGCTACCAGACCCTCGAAAAGTATCTCCCCCAAACTCCTTGAGACAATCCAAATAATCGATTCCTCTAAATCTGATCCGATTTTGGAGGCAGCAGACTATTATTTGAAACGGCGTCTTGAGGGGAAAAAGGGTATTGGCCAGGATGCACCGACCGGCTTTGTCCAGGAAGCCCGATGGAAACGCATCGTCTTTGATCCCAACGGCCGCCTGCAAACGAAATCCTGGGTGTTATGCCTGGCCGATAAGCTCAGGACCGCTTTTCGACAAGGGTCCCTGGAAATAGAAGGCGCCCGGCAATACCGCAGTTTGAATTCGGATCTTATTCCATGGCCCGAGTGGAAATCCATTGAAATTAAAGAAAACGTAGAACTGCCCTTCACCTATTCCGCGGAGAATACTTTCAATACGCTGTCCGGCTCAATAAAATCCCTTTGTGGGGAATTCAATAGCTTACTCAACCTTGAAGCCCCTCCTGCTCAAATTGACAAGAAAAATCGATTACACCTAACGAAAATCGAGAAACAAGTTATCCCCGAGTCTGTAAAGGCCCTGAAAAAGCAATTGCACCAAAGAATGCCGAGGGATTCCCTGCCGGAAATTCTGGCCCAGGTGGATAAATTTGTTGGCTATTCGGGCCATTTTACCCGTCTTTCATCGGGAGATTCAATACAGCTTGAAGGCACGGCAAGTCCGTCATTCTATGCATTGATCCTGGCTTCAGCTTGCAATATTTCTCTAACGAAAATGGCGGGCAATCCGGGTCTTAATGTTGCCCTTTTGGAAAATCTTCGCGAGGATATCCTTCGACCCCAGACGATACAACCCGCCATTGCCAGCCTGGTTGAATTTTTTTCGAGACTCCCCCTCGCACAGATCTGGGGTGAAGGTGGGACGTCAAGTTCCGATGGCCAGGGATTTGCCGCCGCAGGCCATCCATTAGGCGCGGTTTATCACCGCCAGCGGTTCCGCCGCAGACGGCGAGGTTTTATCGTTTACACGCATATATTGGACAATTATGCTCCGTTTTATACTCAGGTTATTCCGGCATCGGCCAGGGAGGCGATTTACGTCTTGGATGGTCTTTTGTATCATGGGACGTCTCTGATGCCCAGAGAACATTACACGGATTCCCATGGTTATACGGAATGGACTCATCGGCTGCAAGGAAAGAATTTGAGCCATTATTATAATAGTAGACAGCAATTTTCTTGCCAAAAAAGCCCAACCGCCCGATTATGCACAGATCTTAGGGGGTAGGCCGAAGGCGACCAACAGCCTGACAGCTTCGGGACATCCACCGTAGAAACGTTCGACCTGATTTTTGTGGACTGCCTGCTCCTCGGCGACTCAGGGCTCGATTTCTTACAATGGATGGAAAAAGAGACCCTGGACACACCGGTAATCATCGTGACCGGCCACGGCGATGAGGTCATCGCATCCCATATGATCAAGGCAGGGGCCTACGACTATCTGCCTAAATCGAGCATCGATCAAAACCTGCTATCGCGTTGCATCTTCAAGGCTTTGGAAAAATATTAGCTGAATAAGAGCTGATGTTGACGTCGGGATCATTTTACCGACGTCAACGGGTTGAGTTCATTTATTCGCTGGTAATGAATTCACCTTCACAGATCGTAGAATTACCACTGATTTCGATGGCCATAATCTCAAAATTGTAATTCGTATTCGGCAAGAGAAACTCCGGGGGCACCTTAAAACTGGTGATCGATGCGGGTAGATTAATCAATGCCCTTCTGTTTTTTCCATCGACCCATGGTGTATCGCGAAGGGGCTCATCTTGATCGATGATAACCTGGTACTCAACGATCTCCACAGGACCATCCCCAATAAACCGGGTTGTTACAGGCTCCCACTCTATAACAATGTTGTTGGGATCCAAGACCTGCGGATCATCTCCATCCGATACTGGCGCAATAATCTCAGGCAGCGCTGGTAACACATGTGTGAGTGTCGCTTCTCCTTCTAATTCCCCCCCATTTCCGGTTCGCCCTTCAATTTCGTAGGTGCCCTCGGGAAATCTGGCCAAAAAGTCATCTATGGTGCCGTCAAAGCTGGGCTCCTCTGCAAGGTAATGGGTCGGTTCAGATGCCAAATAGAGCTCGCTCAAGCCACCTTGACGCCGAAAATCTTGTCGGGTCCTCAAGTTGAATATCCTGCGATCTTCGGGAGTGAATATTTCCAGGGTTTTCCAACGTGTACCATCGACAAACACTTGTAGTTCAATATCATTGTCTGTTGTCTCAATAATAATGGCTGTGGCGCCGAATGGATGCTCATTTTCCTGGTACTTGTTATCGTAATTGCCTGCAACGGCCAGTCCGGTCGACAAAGCGAATATCATTATGCTATTGATAATTTTAAACCATAGCCCAGTTAATTGTGTCGTTGAATTTGGCCAATTTCTTCCTGTCTTCATAATGTCCTCCTTTTTAAGGTTTTTTGGGCCCCGGTCATCTCAAAGCCCTGGGGTGATATCACCCTACCGACTGGCAATTGGAGGGTGTTAAGGGGTAGCCCTGACATCTGATTGAGAGTATAATCGGCTAAGCTTACTGGGACGTTATGACGAGATTATGACATGATAATGCAACTGGAAAGATTAGATTATCAAACGATAATCTCCCGATAATCTTCATATAACGACAAATTATTATACGTGTGTTGATGCGATTATTACTTGTAGAAGACGATGTAAAGATTGCACGTTTTGTAAAAACCGGACTGCAAGAAGCCGGCTTTGCCGTTGATCATGCCACCGATGGTGAGGATGGTCTTCACCTTATACTGACCGAACCATACGACATTGCCATCGTAGATTTAATGTTGCCCAGCCTCAACGGCCTGACCCTTATCGAAACGGTTCGCAAACAGGATATCAACATACCGGTGCTGATTTTGAGTGCCAAAAGATCGGTGGAGGATCGCGTCATGGGGCTCAAAACCGGCAGCGACGACTATTTGACCAAACCGTTTGCCTTTGCTGAATTGCTTGCCAGGGTTCAAGCCCTTATAAGACGCTCTACCCATGTGACCGCACCTTCTGAACTGATAGTTGAAGATCTGACACTAAACCTGGAAAATCATAAAGTTTATCGATCAGGCAAAGAGATCAACCTGCAACCCCTTGAATTTTCTCTGCTCGAATACCTGATGCGCAACACTGGCCGGGTGGTCTCCAAAACCATGATCATGGAACATGTATGGGATTACAATTTTAATCCCCAGACCAATGTTGTCGAATCACGAATATGTTACCTGCGGGATAAAATCGACCGAAATTATGATGTCAAACTGATTCATACCGTTCGCGGAGTGGGATATGTTCTTAGAAAAGATCCGTGACTTAAATAATTCGTTGCTGTTTCACCTGACGCTTCTCTATGCGATAGCCTTTACATCCCTCTCATCTGTCGGTTTTCTGGTTTTTTACTACCGCATTTATGACGTCACTATGAATACGCTGGATATTGAACTGCACGATGAGGTCAGAAAATATTCATCATTGTTAAATAAATCCGGTTTGGAAGGCATTCAGGCGGCCATTGTAGACGAGGGGAAATTCGAGGATGTGGAAGATGGTTTTTATCGTATTTTTGATATATACGGCAACATCATGATGTCCACAGATATGTCCGTTTGGAAAACCATTCCTAAACCGAATTTCCCAAAAATAAAGGACCACATCGGTTTGTCCTTTGAGCTTCAAACCCTGAAAATCCACGGCATGGACATCAAAGCCCGCACCATTACTGCTGCTTTAACCTCCGATTACGGTATACAAATTGGCGAGAGTCTGGAAGAAGTCGATGATTATATGGAGATTTTTCTTAACTTGTTTTCAACTCTGATTGTCAGTTTGATCCTGGTGTCGACACTGATTGGGTGGATTCTGGCCAAACGGGCTATCGTCGACATGCAAGAAGTTACCGATACCGCAGAAGAGATATCAAATGGCGTCTTTCACCGCCGTGTGCATGTCAACGGACGATTGAAGGAAATCCAGCGGCTGGGCACAACTTTCAACAGCATGCTCGACCGTATTCACACACTGCTTAGCGCTATGAAAGAGATTAACGACAATATCGCCCATGACCTTAGAAGCCCTTTGGCCAGAATTCGCGGAATCGCTGAAATGAATCTGATCAAGGATGACAATTCCATTGATGCGTACAAAATGATGGCCGTTAGCACCATTGAGGAGTGTGACGCATTGATAGAGACGATCAACACTATGCTGGAGATCACCGAAGAGGAAGCAGGTGTCAGCAAAAGCCAACTTGAATCCTTTGATCTGGTGGAACTGATTCAAGAGGCCTGTGAACTCTATCACCCCATTGCGAAAAGTAA
>JASFKE010000412.1:0-4627 GCA_050118795.1 Desulfobacteraceae bacterium
AAGGATCAGTCTTTTGCGAAATTTGTCACTTCGCTGATCGTCGAGCCCGAGGGCGAGGACAATTGGGAACCGACCAGTGTGGTTGTGCGCCAACTTTATGCCGAGGCGGGCAATTTCAGCTGGGCGCCGGGTGTCACTTTCTGGGCGGGGGAGAAGTGGTACCGCCATCCCGGAGACCAGCACATCACCGACTGGCAGTTCCTGGACATCGCCGGCTATGGTGGCGGTGTGGGGGATATCCCTTTGGGTGAATCTGCTAAGTTGAGTATTGCCGCGCTGGGTTTCATAGATGAAAACAGCTATACGACGCCCGTCGACACAACTGACGATAGCACTGAAAACGATGTAGAAAAAACTTACGAAGTGACCGACAACGGAGAGCCGGCCAGCTATGTTGTGGACCTGCGGGTTGAGCAGATTCCCATCGGGGTCGGCAATATGCTGGTGCAGTTCGCCCCGACCTGGACAACCGGCGGCGAGTTCTCGGAGGCTGTGTTGGCCGAAGATGGCAGCGAAATCACTGAACTGGACTCAGAGTCCGGCTGGATGGCGGCTGTTTACCTGAACTTTGACAACTTTTTCGGTATGATGGACGGTGGCTACGGCCGGGTCATCGCCCGCTACGGCGCCGGATACGGATCCACCCTGTTTAATAACCGATACATGCAGCCCAACCCGTTTAAGACGTCGATCGACTGGGAAAACAGCAGCCGTTGGAGTCTCTCCTTTGATGGTTTGATGGAGGTCAGCCCCAACTTTCAGTTTATGCCGGTTATCGCCTATCAAGCATTTGACAATGGCCTGGATCAGGATAATCAAGTTACAAAACTCCTTTACGGCGGCCGCGGGAAATACAGCATAAACAAAAATGTTGCTTTGCAATTGGAAGCCGGAGCGGTTTACCTGGATAGTGAACCTTCGGCAACCGCCAGCGGTCATCTGGAAGATACGTTGTACAAAGTCACCTTTGCCCCGACGATCCAGCCCGATTTGGGGTTCTGGACACGTCCGGAAATCCGTTTCTATGCGACCTATGCGTGGTGGGGTGACGAAGAGAGCAATGCCTATCTCGACGATTCTGCCGGCATCGATTCAGGTGACACCAGTGGCTTGACCTATGGTTTCCAGATGGAGGTCTGGTTTTAATGGGGGGCATCGCATATCGCATTGGGCAAGCCACCTAATCCTGTGAATCACCTTTCACATGGAACTAAAGGAGGTGAAACGATAAGATAACTGCAGCAATGCTGCTGAAACCATAAAAATGGGTTGAGCCAGAGGCTCCTGGCTCAACCCATATGGTTGTTGATGTGGTTGCCATTGAGTGTCAGCCGATTGCCAATAGGTTTTAAGATAATGTTTTTGGACTGCGTTATCGGTGGTCGTGGTAATGCAATACAGTTTCCTGCCCTCTATCCTTGCCAAAAACGTTATCTTAAAAGTTCATTGGCATTTTGACTCGACCCTCGATTTAAGATAATTTATTTGGCGACGATGATAAAAGGAAGTTGCATAGCCATACCGCGATGGCCGATAATACAGTCCAAGCAGATTCTTTTAATGGGTTGGCGTGAATTACATCGGATTACGGCTCACAATGATTTGGAAGCGAAAAATGAAGGCAGCTGCAATGTTCATTAAATTATCTCTTGGATCACTATTGATCGCAGTGGCAGCCTTGAATATTTCCCAAGCAGCCACGGTTACTTACACATGCAACAATTTCCTTCCCCAGTTTCAGCGTTGTGACCAGTTCGTCACTCGATGGGCGCAGCAGACCGGCAACAGCGTCACGGTGCGCGAGAAGCTTTGGATCACCGACGACGAACTGTCGTTTATTCAGCAAATTCTGGCAACCCACAATACGGAACCCGATATTTTAATGGTCGATGTCATATGGACGGAGTTGCTGGCCAAATACCTCATCGACCTGAACGACCACCTGCTTGCGGAACAGTTGAACCCATTTTTAGAAAAGATACTCGTCAATAATACCGATTCCAGAGGCCGCCTTGTGGCCATGCCCCTGTTTTCCAGCGTGGGGATGCTCTTTTTTCGCAAGGACCTTTTGAAAAAATATGGCCGCAGCGTGCCCCAAACCTGGGATGAGCTGGCCGAGACGGCCACCTATATCGTGGCTCGCGAAAAAAAAAACAATCCCCATCTGGTGGGGTTTGTATGGCAGGGCCGGCAATATGAAGGCCTGACCTGCACAGCCTTGGAATGGATCGATTCGCACCGCGGGGGAACCATCGTGGACGGTAAAGGCGTCATCACGGTGAACAATCCCAAGGCCGTCAAGGCGCTGCAGAGCGCCAGGGGCTGGATAGGAAAGATCTCGCCTGCCGAAGTGCTCGATTTCTCCGAAGAAGAGGCACGGCTCGTATTTCAGAAGGGCAACGCTGTTTTCATGCGTTCCTGGCCCTTTATCTGGCGAATGGCCAACTCCCGCGGCTCCTTCATCAAAGGAAAGATAGGCGCGGCGCCCATACCCAAAGGGGGGAGCAGTGGCAAGCACAGCGGCACGTTGGGCGGATGGAATCTGGCGGTTTCAAAATGGTCGCCATTTCCCAAGGAGGCGGTGGATTTGTGCCGCTTTATGACCAGTTATAAAATTCAGCTTGAGCGCTCCATCGTATCCGGCGTCGCCCCGACGGTGACGGCGCTCTATGAGAAAAACGAATTGTTGGAAAACCAGCCCTTTTTGAAAGAGATGCCCCAATGGATCGACCACGCCGTAGCCCGGCCGTCAAAGATTACCGGCAGAAAATACAGCAAGGTATCCAACAAGTTCAGTCGTGCAATCCATGATGTTCTTTCCGGCAAGATGGGTGCGGCGGAAGCATTGATCCGTTTGGAAAAAGAGTTAACCATCATCAAAGGCCAGGGATGGTCCAAATAGCCGGGTAGATGAATTCATGAGTTTGAAAACCAGATTGCGGTTGACGCACAGAAGCATCGCCGTCAAGCTGTTCATCAACATCGCCGTGGTCATGACAATCTTGTTTATCCTCGACCATGTAATCATGCTGGAGCTTTCCAGCCAGAGTCTGATCGAGCAGGGCAAACTCCAAATTCAGCTGCAGCAAAAGCGTCAGCAGGAGCGCATTGCACAGGCCGAAGCGCAATTGCTGCAGAAACTGGAGATGCAGCTGGACCTGCTGGCCAAGTTCGTCAAGGGGCCTCTGACCACCCGGGCCACCGAAAAAAGAGAGAGCGTAGATGTCCCTGCCAAGTTTGTGGAACGGTTCCGATTTTGCTTGCAACTCAATTCCGACGCGGAGATCGCCCAGTGCCTGAAATACCGCACCCATCGGGTGACCGGCGATGCCATGGCGGCCGTTAAAAGGGCCCTGATTGTCAGCGCCATCCACGCCTTGCTCGATGACGCTGACCTGTTCGCCATTCAGATTGAGGATTGGGAACAAAAGCCCTACGTTGGTTTTGCCAAAACATCCGACAATCAGGTGTCCCCCTTTCGCTCGCGCGACGAGCTGCCGGCGGGGCTTGACCACCTGGTAAGAGAGGTCAAGGCTGAATGGGAATACTGGGGTAAGATCGATTTTTTTTACAGCTCCCAACGCATCGAAGCGATGCGCCAATCCGCTAAATCGGAAATCGCAGAAGCCATCAAGCTGATTGAACGCAACATTGCCGATCAACGAAGCCAGTTGCTGCGTAAACGGATCATCGAAGGGGCGCTGATATTCGCTCTGCTGATGGCGGTGATTTTTTTTGCTTCATATCGAACCGTCCTGCGCCCCCTGAAGCGACTCAAAAAAAATGCTCACCAGCTGGCCCGGGGCGATTTGGATTGCCCCATCGAACCCCATCGCTCCGATGAGTTGGGCGAACTGGCGTCGAGCTTTGCCGATATGCGAGATGCCATTCGCGAACAGATCAAACGGCTGAAGACGGTTAACCAGGATTTGCGCCGGAACCAGGAACGGCTCAGGGCATTTATCCAGGCACTGCCGGATGCCACGTATGTGTTTAACAGCCGCGGAATTTGTGAAGAGGTGCTGGTGGCAAAGGATGATCAGCTTTTTTCCGCCGCTGTGATGCACAAAGGCGGATCGTTGCAAGATTGCCTTCCCGCCGAACTGGCCCGGCCCTTCATGACCGCTATCACACATGCCCTGGAGAGCGGATCGACCCAGATTAATGAATATCGATCGGAAACACACGGCGAGACGCGCTGGTTCGAGGGGCGCCTGTCACCCATGCGCAGCGCTGACGGCGTGCTCGATATGACGATATGCATGGCGCGGGAGATCACCCATCGCAAAGAGGCGGAGCGGCTGCATAAGGAAAAAATCGCTGCTGAGGCGGCCAACGAAGCTAAAAGCGCCTTTCTGGCCACCATGAGCCATGAGATTCGCACCCCCATGAATGCCATTCTGGGCATGGCCGATCTGCTCTGGGAATCGGCACTTACCAACGATCAAAAAAAGTATGTGAGCGTTTTCCGCAACGCCGGAAAAAGCTTGTTGAACATTATCAACGATATTTTGGATCTGTCCAAAATTGAATCGGGGCACCTGGAGGTGGAGTTCAACCCCTTTCATCTGATCGAAACCGTGGAAAATGTTTGTGAGAATTTTGCCTTCCACGCCAATGAAAATAA
>JASFKE010000413.1:0-4626 GCA_050118795.1 Desulfobacteraceae bacterium
TATTACGGTGTTTGAGCGAGGTTTTCTCTTACAACGCCATCAAAATTTCAAGCTTCCATTGAAAATAGAAGAAGATTCTATAATATGTTCCGATAAAAAATTCAATCAGAATTTGATGGGAGGCCCATTATAACGCCATCAAGGTTGGGCCACTAAAATGGCCCTGACAGAACCACACTCCGTCACCGCCCGCTGCTGACGTTTGAATATCGGCTGGTGCTCAGCCGTTACGATATTGGCAACGCTATGGTATCCTTTCACGGCAGTCTCAGCACTCCAATACCATTTGGCACCGCTGTGAGGGAAATAGGGCGTCTTTTTAATAATGGCCGCCAACTCATTGGCGGTGGGCAGCCGCCAACCACGATGCCCGCCGTGGCGCAGGGATTTGATGTAGTCTATCGCTTTTTCGTAGGTCAAACAACCGCCCAACTCCTGATAGGAGTCCAAAATGGCCCAGTTCAACCCGGTTGACAAATCCGTAAAAGTACCGTCTCCATTGGCACGGTAACGGGAGGAGTCAGCCAGCTTGGATTCCATTACCGCCTGCATCTTGATGACACGCCTTTCTCGTTCCGCTTGCTCCTGCTGCAAACGTTGGATGCGTGCCTGATCAGTCTGTTTTTTCGCCGCAATTTGTTGCCGCCGCAAACTGATTTGCCGCTCCTGTTTCAAGTCGTCCAAAAGGGATTGAGCATCACCGGCATAAATGCCGTTGATATTTTTACGGATATACCGATCCAATTTCTCAATACGTGCAGTTATGGCGTTTCTTGGATTGTTGGCATAATTTTTGACCCTTAACCATTGGCGCTGGACGCTTAATTTCTCATTAAGCCGGGCTATCTCTTTTTCGATATTCGCCCGTTGGGTGGTTTGGGGATAACTCGCAAGGTAGCTATTAAGTTGCTGGTATAATTTCTGATAGTTGCCTTGGTCTTCGCTCGCACTGCCGAGCAGTTGGTAATAGTCGCGCTTGTCTTCCAGTTGGGTTCTCAATTCAATGGCTTTTTCCGATAGCCCAAGCCCTGCATAGGCTTCAATAAAATTATTGCAATGTTCGATGCAACTGTCCCATCGCTTGATCTTTTCGCATTCTTTGGCATCCTCGTATAGATAGTCTAAATATTTTTCTCCCATATCGTTGATTAACACTTCAACGTCTTTTTGGTATGTTCCATTGGGAAATTTTGCAAGGTACCGCCGATAGGTCTCCAGTCTTTTGTTGAAGTCAAGCCGAGCGGCACGCTTTAGTTCTTCATAGTAGTATTGATCGAGGAGCTCCTTGATCTCCGCTATGGACTGATGGATCTTCTTCATGTGACGGCTATTGGGGTATTTCTCACGAAATTGACTGAATATCTCGATGGCTTTGGCTTCGTATGTCTCATCCACCGGCAAACCACTAACACTGAGGGTGGCTTGCTCAAAGGCGCGATCTTCTATTTTCTGATTAATTTCGCCTATCCGGGCTTGGATGGTGGGTGCATACCCCGTATTGGGATTTTCTTCCAAATATTGATTTAACATGCGAATCTGCTGCTCAAAAGAGTTGGTCTTGTCAACGCGCCCGACAAGTTCTTCGAAATCATCGGAGGTGCGACGGTTCTCAATGATATGAAACGTCGAAACCACGATGACGGCCAAAACGGCAAAAATCCCAACGCCAATCCCGGCCAGCGTTAAAAAGGGCAACCTTTTACGGGGCGCCACGGGCGCCGGCGCCCTTTGAAGTCGCACCAACCGTTTGGCAGGTGCCCCCGGTGCCTTTGTGCGCTTTTTATTAGAACTATCCCTGGGTTGAGCCGGCGGCTTCTTTTCTATGGGAGCAACCGCCTCATCTTTTATTTTTAAGCTCTCCATCAATATATGCATCAACGGCAGGTTGATATCTCGGGTCTTTGAGGCATTCAACGGATCGATATCCAGAGAAACGTCGTCCCAGCTGATGATGCTGTAGGCCGCCTCTTTTCCGGTATGGTTATCAAGGTCGGCGCTGATCAACTCACCTTCTGAAAGATGTAGTTCTCCTACGCGATGACGTGAAGTCACCCTCAATGTAAAACTGCTCTTCTCCATCTCAGCCATTTGTAAAAAAGAGGGCAGACTGATCCCATGAATCTGGCCGCCGATGGTGGCGTGCATCTGCGCAAAAGCACCATGAGATGCGGATTGATGGACAAAATCCTCCAACTGCTGGTAGTCCTCGTTGGTCATCCAGTCCGAACAATATCCCAGGTGTATCTCAATTTTTGCCTTATTGCGACGCCAGGGCCACAACGCGCCGTAAAATTGACCTGTTTTGAGATCTACCGTGAACAGGGACTGATCTTTCTGGATACCGCCCAGAGATTTGACCACTGTACTTTTTCTAAGTTTGCGGGGCAGAGACTTGTCGGCGGGTTTGACCGGTGGACCGAAAAATTTGGAAAGGATCTTTTCCAATTGTGCAATGTCACGGCCCACCGAGGTGGTTTGGTACAGGCTGCGGGAGTCTTCGTAAAAACGCCTGTTAACATCTGGCAACGCATTGATTTCACGCATCAAGTCAACAAAGTCCGACAGAATATCCAGGTTGGCTTTGATATCTGCAATTTCGTCGCTGTCGCTGGTTAATATATCATCGACAAGCTGCTGATCCATCTAAACCGCCCCTTACAATTAGGTCTGACGCCATTATTAACCTGCTGATTGCTATTGTGATTTTACCAACACAATATAATGAAAAAACCGTCGAATGTCAAAGGCGAGATGGCGCGTGACGCATTGGATATTTTCCATTAAAAGGAGAAATATTTTAAAAGAATCTGAAGACCATGAGAGCGACAGACGCCGCAACCATATGAAAGAAGATGGGGGGGAAAATACTTTGGGATCTTTCACGCACCATACCCAGTGCCAAACCCAAAACTGCAGCCGAGAAGATACTCATTGCACTTTGCCAATCAAAAAAGTCTGATTCCAGACTGCCCGCAAAGAACGATATAAAACAGATAAACCCAATGTACATCAAGGTGCTGCCTACGTTGGGCCATGAAATAAACATGCGGGTATCGTTGCGTTGAATACGAGCCCCCTGGGTCAACAATCCATGGGCCAGGCTTCGAAACAACAACTCTGAAACCAAAGGCATGCCGACCCACCCAAGGGCAACCAGCTGGAGCCAATCTTGCTCCTGAGCCAGCCATTGGGGAGACCACACACCTCCGGTGGCGCCCGCCAATATAACAAGGGGAAGGAAAAACCACCATTTACCTCCCACGGAGCGAATCCAGCCATATTGCCATGGCCTGCAATAGGCGATAAATAACAAGGAGATGACACTGGCACCCCATGTGGCGAGAATAAATCCGGTATCAGGAACCATCCATATCATGCTGAGATCTTCTCGATCCAGCCACTGGCCTGGGTTCCAGTAAACTTTTATGATTTGCGCGATCATCAAAATCAAGGCGACCAATAGAGCGGTCATACCAAATCGATAGGCTTGCTGCCCGAAGCCCGATCGGTTTATGGAGTCCCTACACGCAAGGCATATCTCCGCTGGGGATAACTTTGTCCCCGCCTCTCTGGGAGAGCCGCCGATATCCGCCGCCCCACCCCATTTATTGTTCTGGGTTCTGCATTTCACCGCTGGATCAGCGAAATTCAGACGGTCATATATCTCATCCAGGGTGATGGGCATGAATAGATCCATTTGGCGAACCGTAAAGGTATTGGATCCCGTTTTAAGAAAAACGACCCCAAGGCGGTTGCCATATATCTTATTCAGGTGAGGCTCTATCTCATAAATCCCCATATCGGCCTCAACCACCGCAGCGATACGCTGGTCGGACAGGTCGATCCGGGCTAACTCCCCAATGCCCTTGAAATCGGCAAAATCCCCTGGCTTATAGAAAATCTGATCAATTTTATGCAGAATCGAGGCGGTATATATCAAAAAATCGGTGTGCCCCCAACGCCCCTCCTTTTTCAACCCAACCTCATCACTGCGCAGGTGGTCGATGACCCGCTGAAGTTTACGAACCAGCTCCTGGGGTAAAGCGCTCAGGTCTTTGAGTTCCAGACCCAAAGCGTCGATAACACCTTCATAACGCACAAGGGAAAAAAGAATTCGACGCTGGGTGCTGTCCTGGGTGCCGATACGGGCGTGATTCATTAAGATCCAGATGGACAAGATGGCGTCCAGATCGGGATCGTTGGCAAAAATATTCCACTCCCGCCCCTGAAGATCCAACCCTTTCATATACATGACCAAAGTTTGTTCGCACGTCGCCAGCGTAAATGCGCGCACACAACCTTCGTGGTGGTCAAAATTATAGACCTGTCGTTCGTGGTCCATGAAGGGCTCACACTGGGCGACACCGTCTAAAAATATGGTGCCGCCGGGAGACTTGCGGGCCACAGAACCCGTCACGGATAAGCCGGCTTCAATATGAACATTCAAGTTGGGGGCTTCAAGACATATGAGAACGCGCTCATCGCCTTCGCCCTTGATAGTGTAACGCTCCGGAAGGTGATCGGATAGCTTTACGCGATCCTTTTTCGGGGAAAGGGTTTTGGCCGAACTTTCTCCTCCCATCTTGAATTTATCAACAGGCGCATCATATACATCATCATGATCGG
>JASFKE010000414.1:0-4612 GCA_050118795.1 Desulfobacteraceae bacterium
CCAGGATTTCATCGGGGTGGTCGAAGCCGACTTGCCCAAGGGCCTGGCGGGCTTCGGTCAAATGATTGCGGGCACGATGGGCATCATGGGAGGCCAGGGTTTCCCTGAAATGGTGCCGGATCGTGAAAACCGCGTCAAAGCAGCTCATGGGGTTTTGCAGGATCATGGCCGCCCTGCTGCCGCGTATGCTGCGCAAAACGTTCGGCTTCAGGCGCTCCAATAGATCTCCTGCCAGATGGATTGAGCCGCTGATTTTACGGATACCGGGCGGCAGCAAATCCATGATGGCCAGACAGGTCAGTGATTTGCCACTGCCGCTTTCGCCGATAAGCCCCAGGATTTGTCGCGGGGCCAGGGTGAGGCTGACCTCGCGAACCAGGGAACGCGTTTGGTTTTTGCCATTGAGTGCCAGGGTTAAATGGTCAACCGATAAGAGAGGCGTGGTTGTCATGTCAAACTCCTTCGGCCTGTACCGCCGGGTCCAGGCTGTCGCGCAGCACATCCCCCGGAATGTTAAAGGCCAGAACCGCCAGTAAAATCATCACGCCGGGGTACATGATCAATTCGGGGCTGGTCCAGATATACTGGCGGGCATCGTTGATCATCACGCCCCACTCCGGGGTGGGGGGCTGAACCCCGAGTCCCAGGAAAGAAAGACCGGAAACGTGCAGCATCATGTGGCCGATGTCCAGGGTTGCAAGGATGACCAGCTGGGACAGAATCGGCGGGACCAGATGGCGGCAGATGATTTTGGCGGGACCGCTGCCTGCCACGCGGGCCGCCAGAATATGTTCACGGGATTTGAGACTGAGCACCAGACTGCGGATGATGCGCGCGTACCACGCCCAGTGGGTCAGGGCGATGGCCAGGATGACGTTCACAATGCCGGTGCCCAGTACGCCGATGAGAAACATGGCGAAGATGAAGGTGGGGAAAGTCAGAAACACTTCACAGATGCGCATCAGCAATGAATCCACCCATCCGCCCACATAGCCTGAGACACTGCCCACCACCAGGCTGAGCCCCATGACCAGGGCAATGATGATGCAGACCGAGCCCATGGAGGTCCTGGCCCCCCAGATCAGCCGTGAGAGGATATCCCGGCCCAGGTGGTCGGTTCCCAGCCAGTGCTTGCCGGACGGCGGCAGAAGCTTTTGGGCCAGGTCCACGGTGTCGGGCGGGTGGGGGGCGATCCAGGGCGCCATCAGCGCCATTACCAAAATCAGAGCGATCACAGGAAAAGCCAGCCAGGTCAGCTTGTTCTTAATCATAGTTTTCAGTGGGTTCATGCCGTTGCACCTCCTTTATGACGGATACGCGGATCGAGCCAGGCGTAAAGAATATCCACGGCCAGATTGCAGAGAACAAAAAGGAGCGTCATCATCAGGATGAAACACTGCATGACCGGGAAATCACGGTTGTAAATGGCCGATACCGCATAACGGCCAACGCCGGGCCAGGCAAAGATGATCTCCACCACAACCGCCCCGCCGAGCATCTCACCGATATGCATGCCGATGGCTGTCACCACCGGAATCAGCGCATTTTTCAGGACATGGCGGCCGATGATCCAGCGTTCCCGCACGCCGCGCACCCGTGCATAGAGAACCGCGCGGGTATTCATCTGCTCGAGCATGCTGCCGCGGATCAGGCGGGTGTTGATACAGGTGGACATCAAGGCCAGGGTAAAAGCCGGCATGATCACGTGGGCCGGTCCGCCTTTACCCAGGGGCGGCAGCCAGCCCAGCTTGACCGAAAAGAGAAAAACAAGCAAAAATCCCAGCCAGAAACTGGGGGTCGAGACCCCCACAAAAGCCATGGCCCGGGTCAGATGATCGAATAGGCGGTCCTTTTTCAAAGCGGCGAGGATGCCTATGGGAAAACTGAGCGCAAGGGTAATTGCAAGGGAGACCGCCGCCAGATAGAGAGTATTGGGCAGGTAGTACAACAGACGTTCGGTTACCGGCGCACCGGTGACATAGGAGAGGCCAAAGTCCATCCGCAGAGCTCTCCACAACCACTCCAAATACTGGACCGCCAGGGGGCGGTTCAGTCCCAGCTGCTCGCGTGCATGGGCAAGGGCCTCATCCGTGGGCGGGATCTGTGACAGGCGCAGATAGGCCATAGCCGGGTCGTTCTCTCCCAGGCGCAGGATGAGAAATACGATAACGGACACCAACAACAGCAAAGGAAAGAGGGTCAGCAGGCGCCTAAGCATATAGTTTATCATGGGCTTTCCTTTTCTATTGTTTGATCATGGCTTCAAAAGGGATTTCGTTTTTGGTCGGACCGTAAGATACATCCGACAGAACAGGGCGGTGAACAATCACCCCGGTGGTATAACTGATGGGCAGGTAGACCGCCTGGGTGTGGATGGTGGTCAGGATGTCGCGGTAGATCTCCTGGCGCTGGATCGGATCCAGGGTGGTCAGCACGCGTCCGATGGCTGCGTCGATATCGGCTTTCATGGTCAGGCCGGCCTGGGCCTGATAGTCGGCATGAGAGGGGACCCGCCATGAACTCAGGTAAGAATGGGGTTCGTAGGGAGGACCCCAGGTGTCGTTGAAAATCAAGTCGAACTGTCCCTCTTTTTGCCGTTTGTAAAACGAATCGGTCTCTTCTCCCAGCAAATTGACCTTGATGCCGATCTTCTGCAAATCGCTTTGCACGACTTCGGCCATGGCTTTCATCACGGCGTTATTCCCGACAAAGCACAGATCGACACTGAGCACCCGGCCCTCTTTGGTGCGAAATGGGCCTCCCGGGTTTTTTGTCCACCCATCCGCATCCAGAATTTGTCCGGCTTTGGACGGGTTAAAGGCGTAGAGAGTCAGGTCGATATCGCAATAGGGTATATTGGCGGCGTAAAGGGTGTCGGCTTTGATCTCGGTATTCAAAAAGATACCCTTCACAATGGCTTCCTTGTCAACGGCGTGCTCGATGGCCCGGCGGACCGCCAACTCGCGCGTAGCTCCGCGGTTGCTGTTCATGGCCAGGGCCCGCGTGGCTAAAGGTTGGGAAACCTGGGTTTTAAACGTCGGGTTGCTTCTGAAGCGGGCAAAGGTATCCAGGCTGATCTGGCCATCGCCGTAGATCAGATCGATCTCACCGGTTTCAAAAGCCACGGCCCGGGTATTGGGATCGGGAATCACCTTGATCAGGATTTTTTCGATGGCCGGCTTTGATCCCCAATAGCCTTCGTTGCGTTCGAACAGATCGTACTCCCCCAGTTTGCTCTCCTTCAGGATCCATGGACCGGTGCCCACGGCCGCTTTGATGCCGTCGGCCGAGTTTCCGTTTTTCGGCAAAGCCGACGGACTCAGGTAGCGCACCGGCCGCACCAGGGCTAAATCCTGCAAAAAAGGGTAGTACGGTTCCTTCAAGATCACTTTGACCGTATGAGCATCGATCACGCGGGTCTCTTCGATTTGGCGGATCATTTCGAGCCAGGTGTGACGTTTGGCATTGGCCAGCACGGCGTCGTGGTTTTTCTTCACGGCCTCGGCATCAAACGGCGTTCCATCTGAAAAAAAAACGTTCCTGCGCAAGTGAAAAGTATATTGGCGGCCGTCCGCGGAAATCTCCCAGCTTTGCGCCAGCCATGGCATGACGCTGCCGTCCCGCCCGTAGCGCACCAGCGGTTCATAAACCATCGCCTGGGCAAACATCTGGTTGGGCGAGTAAAGATGGGGATTGAGCGGCCCCACATTGCTGGGCCATGAGTATACCAGGGTTTTTGGGGCGGCAAAGACCGTCGGCTGGGCCATGGACGCCAAAATGAAAAAAGAGCTCAGCAAAAACAAAAGACTTCGTTTTACAATCGAAATTTGCATTCCAGACGCCTTTATATAGCAAATCATACGCATTGCCTGTTTCATGATCTCCTCCTTGTGCTGTCTTATCTTTCAGGGGGTCAAAATAAAAAGCCACGAAACGCAGCTGTCCATCCTGGAACTGACGCCTTCGTGGCATTTGATTTTTTTATGAAGTTTTGGTTCGCCCTATCTTCGGGTAGGCATTGGATTCTCTCTGATATCAACTCGCCTCAGACTTGTCAATGTATGAACAGGTCCGGTGCTCCTGATCGCGTAAAGCGGATGTATATCCCGCAGCAGCTGATCCCACATGCCCACCGGATCTTGAAACCCGGAACCCGGAAGGCCGCCCCGGTGCTGTATCAGACTGGTTCCTATTTCTTGCTGGAGTGACAGACAGTGCCGGCGACGATGTCAACAATGCAATCAGGCAACTCCTCATTTAATACAATAAGTAGCTTAATTTTCTGTCTTTTATAACTTGACTTCTGTCCGGCGGAGAAGTAGCCTTTTGGCTGATTCTGTTTCTTGATATTTACAGAGAGATAAGAGGTCTGCCTTGATCCGAACTGTTTTAAAAACCGGATGGCTTGTCCTAATCCTGTTGATCATTTTGGTGGGTCAGGGCAGCGGCCTGGCCCAAGACAAGCCCGTGTTTACCAATGTATTCATCATCCCCATATCCGGCACTGTCGAACCGGGCATGGCGGCCTTTCTGAAACGGGCCTTGGGCGAGATACCGGACAAATCCGATTCGCTGATCGTCGTTGAGATGGATACATTTGGGGGCCGGGTCG
>JASFKE010000415.1:0-4609 GCA_050118795.1 Desulfobacteraceae bacterium
CAGGAGATCCGGGAACGAATACGCACCGAGGAACAACTCAAGCGCACCACCGAACAACTATCCGTGATGCTGGACTCTTTGCCCATCGTACCCTTTTCCTGCAAAGCCGAAAACAACTCAACCATAACCTATGTCAGCAGTATGATAAATGAAATCACAGGCTACACGCCAAAGCAGTTTACCACCGGCTCCAGATTCTGGGTTCGGCACATACATCCGGGCGATCGCAAACAGGTTTTGGCCAAATTGGAGGTTCAACCGCAACCGGGCCGGGTCAATATTGAATACCGATTCCGGATCGCCGACGGGTCATTCAGATGGTTCAGCGACACACGGCGCATTGTAATGCTGGCTGACGGATCGGTCAGCCACTTTATCGGCACCTGGCAGGATATCACCGAGGAGAAAGAGCTTCGCCATGAATCCGAATACCAGCGCCAGCAGTTGATCCAGGCGGACAAACTCGCCTCACTGGGGGAGGTTGTGGCGGGCGTCGCCCATGAAATCAACAATCCCAATAGTTTTATCACCTATAATGTACCGTTGCTCAAAGAGACATGGGAAATATTTGAACCGATCATAGCCGAGTATGCAGCCGCTCATCCGGAGTGGGAAAAAGATGACATCGGCATCAAAGAGTTTTGCCAGGACATGACAGAGAGCATCCAGGCCATCAGGACCGGATCAGAACGCATCAATATGGTGGTGGCTAATTTGAAGGATTTTGCCCGCCTCGACGAAAACGACCAATCCGTGCCGGTGCAGGTCAATGAAGTGATAGAGAAAACAATGTGGATCGTCGGCGCCCAATTGAGAAAATCCATCGCCAGAATAGATCTCAACCTGGCCGACAATCTACCCGAAATCCAGGGGCACTTCCAAAAACTGGAGCAGGTGGTGGCCAATCTGGTGGTCAATGCGGCCAACGCCATATTAAAAAGGGAGCAGGGCAAACTTACCATTACGACCCGTTATGTCCGCCGGATCGAATCCATTCTGATCGAGATCGAAGACAATGGTATCGGCATGGCGCCCAAGATGATCGACCGGATATTCGACCCCTTTTTCACAACCCGGCGTGATGCCGGCGGTACCGGCCTTGGGCTCTCCGTCTCATACGGGTTGGTCCAGGAGCACAAGGGCATGATCGGGGTGCAGTCCAAAAGTGGTGTCGGAAGCCGTTTTACGGTCTTTCTTCCCATAGACCGGGATATGCAGTTGAACCTTCAGCCCGCAATCCTCTGTGTGGATGATGAAGAGATGGTTTTAAGCTCCCTGAGATCTTATTTGGACGAGCTTCATGATATCTCTCTGCAAGTCTCCAGAACACCGGAAGCCGTGATGACCTACCTGGAAAATCATCCCGAAGTCGATATCGTGCTCTCCGACATCGCCATGCCCGGAATAAACGGGTGGGAACTGTTAAAAAAAATTAAAAAGCGGTACCCCCTGCTTCCCGTGATCCTCTATTCGGGGCACCCCGGCGCGATCGAGGGCAAACCTGCGGGAACGCCCGACCCAGACCATTTCCTGGTAAAACCGTTTAAAATGAGAGAGCTGATGAGAATTATCAACACCATTGACAGGTTGAGGCTATGAAAATTCTCGTGGTGGACGATGAACAGGTCGCACTCTCGTCGGTGAAGCGGCTTTTGAAAAGGCGGGGGTACAAGAGTGTGGAAATTTGCGCCTCAGGCCGGGATGCCATAGACAAGATCAAGAATGGTGATTTCGACATCGTGCTGCTCGATCTTTTAATGCCGGAGGTCGACGGATTACATGTGCTGGAGTCCACAAGGGCGTTTAATCCCCGTTCCGAGTTTATCATCGTAACAGCCGTGGATGATCTGGACATTGCGGTAAAAGCGATTCGCATGGGGGCTTATGACTATCTGTTGAAACCGGTGATGCCCAACCGTCTGGTCCTGACCATTGAACGGGCCTTTGAACACAAGGGACTGCTCGCAGGATTGGCCGGCGTCCGCAAAGGCATGGCCAAATTCAAAATACCGCCGGCGTTCACCGAGATCATCACACAGAACCCACTGATGAAAGAGTTGATCTCCTATGCCGATGTCATGGCGCGCAGCGGAAATCCAGTCTTGATTACCGGGGAGTCCGGGACCGGCAAGGAGCTGGTGGCCCGCGCCCTGCATCGGGCAGGGCCCTGCCCTTCCGGGCCATTTATTCCGGTCAATGTCTCATCCATTCCCGAAACGCTGTTTGAACGAGAGTTTTTCGGACATGTCAAAGGTGCGTTCACAGGCGCCGAGAGCGACAAGGCGGGCTTTTTCGAACAGGCCTCCGGCGGCACACTGTTTATGGATGAAATCGGAGAGTTGTCGCCGGGGCTGCAAGCCAAACTGCTGCGGGTTCTCGAGGACAAGTCCATCATCCGGGTGGGCGAAACCATTCCGACGCCGATAAAGGTCCGCATTGTCTCGGCCACCAACCGCGATCTGGATGCAGCCTGCCGCCAGGGGCGCTTCAGGCTGGACCTGCTCTACCGAATCAATTCAGCGCATATCCACCTGCCGCCGCTGGGTGAGAGGATGGGCGACATCCCCCTGTTGGCCGCCCACTTTTTGACAAAGTCATCTACCCGCCACCAAAAAGCCGTGCAGGGATTCAGCCCCGAAGCCCTGGAGATCCTGAACTCCAGAGAGTATTCCGGCAATGTCCGCGAATTGGCCCAACTGGTGGAAAACGCGGTATTGCTGGCAGACTCCCCCGTGATTCTGCCAAGTCATCTGGGGGCTGAACCATCCCGGAGACCCTCTTTTGCACGAACCTTATGCAGCCTCAAAGAGAACAGTGAAACCCATCTGGCCTACGTCTATTCACACACCAAAGGCAACACCGCCCAAACCGCCCGGATACTGGACATATCCATACGGCAGGTGCAGCGGAAAGTGGCCGAACTGAGAAAGAACCCCCAGTGGAGACCCCTGCTGGGGGACAACTAGCCCCATAGTCTTAAATCGGCGTCAGATCCGTCGCCTGTTGGCGACATAACTGACGTCGCATGTTTAACACCGTATTTTCAAAAGGTTGAGACCCGTCCCGCCATAGCCGGCCTCCAGGAGGCTAACATCAGGCGGTAAATTTGTCGTGCCGGACCGGCTATGCGCTCGGGCCGTCATCGATATAAGAGATTAAAATTATGGGCATCACTTACCACCATCCCTGCAATACAGGTGTTGGCACATTCATTGCTTAATAACTACCCTGGCATGGATTATGGGTGGCGTCAAATCCGGGATTGAATCGCAACACCACAGGTTCTCACCGCCAATAACCATCATCAGAGAAGGAAACGGCATAATGGTGGAGGCAATTAAGCGAATTTTGGTGGTGGATGGTGAGAAAGAGTTTGCCAACACGGTAACCCGCCATCTGAAACGAGAAAAATTTATGATGCATTCAGCTCACAACGGAGAAGATGCCCGTGAAAAAATAGATAAAACCAACGGTCCCGGATCTCAATACGATCTGGTGATTACAGATGTTATCATGCCGAAAGTAAGCGGGATTGAGCTTGTGCAGTGGATAAAAGCGCATCATTCAAAGATTTCAGTACTCGTCGTCTCCGGATTGGGTGACAGCAGCGCGGCTATGGAGGCCATTCGACCGGAGATGGATGATTACTGCCAGAAACCGATAACCCCCCGCGAGATGATGCGGTTGGTAAACAACATCGATAAAAAACGTAAAGCGCACTATCTCAATCACTCTTAGACCCGGTACGGTAACAGCCGTAAGGAGAAACGCATTGGAAGGAAATGGAAACGACATGAATTCGGAGATGAAAAAGATCTGGAAAGCGCTGGGCAATCTCGACAAGGCGGATATCCAGACCACGGCGCTATGCCACGCGATTATAACCTTGATGATCGAAAAGGGCATTGTGACACAGGAGCAGGCCGCCAAAGAGGTGGGAAAAAGTATTCCCAAAGTCATGGCGCTGCGCAAGGGCATCTCCGATGCGATTTCAGACCAGCACGCATTCATAAACCCCTGGGTGGAAAACAAAACAGTGCAGTAAAAATGGGAACAGGCAACAACGATATGGTTTCAACAACACAGAAAATTTGGCAAGCGGTGGCAAATCTCGACCAAGCCGATACGCACACAGCGGCCCTGTGCCACGCAATTATCAATATGATGGTCCGGCAAGGCATCGTAACCAGGCAGGAGGCCAACCGGCAGATCGAAGAGAGCATCCGGCAAGTCATTACCGTTCACCAACGAATCGTCAATGCCATGCAGGATCAAAACACAGGCCTTGCTGCCCACCCGGAGGCAAAGACGATACAATAGGGATCGAAATAACCAATTTGCATATGTGGAGACGAATACAGTGACTGAATGCAGAATATGTGGCGACCAAGTGAAGGCAGAGGATGCAGCGACTTTTCCCGACAGCAGATTATGCGCCGATTGCACGGTGTTAAAAGATAGCGCCGAACTGCTGATGGATAAAAACCCCAAAAAAGCAATTCATTATTTTACAGATATGTTCATGCAGGCCAGACGACGCACCTTATCAGAAGAGAAGCTTGAAAACTGCATCTGGGAAGCCTGGTGGAAAGGCCAAAAAGACAACCCC
>JASFKE010000416.1:0-4605 GCA_050118795.1 Desulfobacteraceae bacterium
TCGGGTCTCTTGAATGCTGTATTCGTTTTTTCGTTTGTCCTCTATCCGCCGAACGATGCGTCGCAGGATGTGATGGGTTTGCGCATCCAGAGGCGTGATGATGATCACTTCATGTTTTGGGGCCTCCTGGGAAGGTTCGGTGGCTTTGGGTTTGGCTTTTTCCACAGGCGGTTGTTTTTTAATGGACCGTTTTTTCGGTTTGGGCGTTGTTGACTTTTTTTGCTTCTCTTTTAATGCTTTTTGTTTTTCCAGCTCCTGATAGTGTGCCCAAAGCCGGTCAAAGCTGCGGCCCTGTGCTTTGCTATGGTCGCTTACCGGTACCGAGAGGTATAGTTTGATAAAGGTATCCACGGGGACAGTGGTTGCTTGGCTGTCAAAGGTATTGTCCACCTTGGCCAGGGCCGCTTTGGTTTCATCGTCCATCTGGGGGTTGACCGCCACCGGATGGCCGTGAAGCCACAGCAGCCGCTTGATCAGCAAGGCCTGGTCCCCAGGGGTTTTTTTAAGGTAGTTGACCCGAATGTTCTCCATCACCACCGGATCGGGTCGGGCTCCGTCCAAAAGCTGCCAATAAGGCAGGTCCAGGTAGCGACCGACCAGTTGAATGACACTGAACTGCACCAGCATCCGCACGGCGTCATGGCGGCCCTGGACCTTTTTGACACTGCCGCGTACCCCGATGGTGGGACCAAACAAGGTGAACCCCAACTCTTCCTCTTTGATGCCCTTGTAAACCGTGATGCCGTTGCTGGCCTGCATCTTGGGAATCCCGAACATGGCCTGGAAACTGACCAGGTTGAAATCGACGGCGATTTTTGCCATGTTCCACTTGTCTCCCTGGGCGTAATCCAGCCCGATGGTGCGCCCGGGCAGCGCACTGGACGCGTCTCTCAAGTCACCGGTTTGGGCATCTAAATTGCGCGAACGATCCAAAGTGGTCAGGCCCCGGTCAAACTCGGTAATCCCGCCGGCCAGAATCACATCGGGCAACAGTTTTTGATCATTGATCGCGTATCCGGAGACCTGAATGCCGGCAAAGTAATCGGGCCAAAAGGGAATGTAGACCACCTGACCGCCTATGGAGTTGAGGGCGCTTTTCACCATGACCGTGATGCTTTTAGGGATCTCACCGCCGGTGTGGTAGGAGGTGCCCGTGACATCGTCGAGCTCACGGATCTGGATTTTCATCAAGTTGGCGCCATAGATCTCACTCAACAGTCCGAGCCGGTTAAGGGCTTTGCTGAATGAGGTTTCACGCACCATGGGCGGTTCAGAGGGCAATTGGAGCTGATCGGGCTTTGGGGCGATGGCGGTACAGCCGGCCAGGGTCCATACCAGGAGCAGAGCGCCGATGAGGGTCAATCTGCCGTTTCGATATTTCAGGAGTTGATACGCTTTCATGATAAACCTCTTAGTCGCTGACGGTGGTGATATCTTCGCCGTCGAAAATGATGGTCACATCGCCGACCTCGGCACCGGGTTTGTTGATAAATCCGCCGATGGCTGTGTCGCCGCTGCCTGTGGATGTTATGCCGCCGCTGGCCGCAGAGGCCTTGGCACTTCTTTTGATGTACTGGATATTGATGCCGGGGCGGTCGAGGGTGTCGTATTTTTCAATCTTCTCATCTATTTTAATGCCGTCATCCAGATCACCGGCTTGTGCGTAAAAACAGGCGGCCAACAGAAAAACCATTGTCAAGCAGGTGTGTTTAATCGTGTTCGGGTGCATTTTTTCCTCCAGCCGGGTTGGGGTTTGATTGGGTCTCCGGGTCAAGGCTGCGGACGCCGCAGCCTTGACCATGGCCTTTTTGTCCTCCTATTCCAGGGTAATCGATCCGATCACAACTGTTTTGTTGTTGTCCCCATCTATGGTGTTGTGGGCATCGCTCATCTTTTCGATATGGTTGTTCACACTGCCGGTTACTTCCGAGTTTTTGATTTGTGTGGATGCTATCAGGGCGGTATTGCCATTGCCCGTGATGACGTTACTGGAGTCGACGATCTTATCGGCGGTGTTGGTTACGCTGCCGTCAATCTTTGAGTTGCGCACATCCATACCGGCGATGTCGGCTCTGTTGGAATCGCCTGTGATTTGGTTGAAGGCGTTCTCGACTTTGCCGGTGGTGTTGGTCAGGCTGCCATTAACCTCTGAATCCACCAGATTCGTGCTGCTGATGGAGGCTCTGTTAAAGGAGCCCCGGATATAGTTGTGGGTGTTTTTGAGCTCCTTTGTCTCATTGACCACCGATCCGCCGAATCCAACACCGCTGTTGTACATATCGATGGTGGCGATGGCCGCTCTGTTATGGACGCCGCTGTGAATCTGGTTGGAAACATTATGCGCCTTATCGGTGCTGTTACTTACCCTGCCGCCATAGTATACATCTGACTGATCGAGATTGGTGGATGCGATGGCGGCTCTGTTGCCTATGCCCAAAAAGCTGCCGCCGCGAACAATGTTGTTGGCGTCTTTGATATCTTTTACTTTGTTCTCCACCGTAGCGCCGGAGAATGCAGTGGAATTTTCGAGATTGATATCGGCAATGGTCGCTTCGTGGTGGTCGCCGATGATATCGTTGTGAGCGCCATGCAGTTTATCCACGGTGTTGGTCACTGTGCTGCTGGAACTGACCCAGGAATTTTTAAGATTGATGGCTGCGATAGAGGCCTTATTATCATCTCCCACGATTTCGTTGGTCATGGATTCGCCGTCTGTGAGCTTGTTGCTCACCGCTCCATCCACATAGGAATCCGCCAAGCTGAAACTTGCGGATGCCAGCATGCAGATTCCGGCCATTGCTGCGGATTTAAATAATTTGCTCTTCATTGTCCCTTTCCTTTCGTGTTAAAAATTTTGGTAAATTGGTGATTAAATGGGGCTCGCGCTTTGCTCGGTGCCATGTATCGATATCATCGGGTTTACAGCTCCAGCACCGTTTCCATGATGCCGAGGCGTTCGAGAAGGGGGATCGTGTGGATCCAGCGGTCCACCAAACAGTTGGATTCTGCCTTGCCGGAAAGTTCGCAACCGAGGTGAATGTAGAAAGCCATTTTGATCCCTCCCTTTGCTGCCTGGTATCGTGGTTTGGTTGAAGCCTTGTGTTTCCGATTTCAGTTAGGGTAAAAGCAATGGGTGTGCCAATGTGTGTAAAACAAATTAATACAGATAGTTATTACGGAAATGGGAGGTGGTTTCATACCAAGATGGTTGCTTTAAAATGATGCGGTTGCATATGGGGGTAGGCTGTATCTGTTTGTTATCATAGTATATTGATGGTCATTGCCCCAAAATGATGCAGCGATCGGGGTGAGCGATATGGAAGCAAAACGCTACGCTTGACGTCCGGCGAACCGTCTCATTTTACTTTTTGTGAATCGATGCCGAGTTTTTTCAATCGCCGGCTGAGACGGTTGCGATCGACGTCAAGTATCTTGGCGGCGGCGGATTTATTTCCGTTGGCGTATTTCAGGGCCTTGATGATATGGATACGCTCCACCTCCTGCAGTGAAAGGAGCGGTTCGCTGCCTTGTGTGGTCGGTGCGGCAAAGACGTCGATCAGGCCTTTGAGGTGTCGTGGTTCGATGGTTCTTCCGTCACATCTCAAACTGGTCTGGATCAGCGTGTTGCGCAGCTCGCGGATATTCCCCGGCCAGTCATAGGCCTCCAACAGGCGCAACGTTTTGGGTGACAGGCTGTGGGTTTTTTTCCGGTCCGGATGATCTTCGCCGAAGGTCTCAAGGATCATATCACACAGCGGGGCGATATCTTCGGGCCGTTCCCGCAGGCTGGGGGCGGTAATCTCCACATTGGCCAGTCTGTAGTAGAGGTCGTCTCTGAAATTGAGTTCCTTGCGCCTGCTCTTGATCTCTTTGTGGGTGGCGGCAATGATCCGCACATCGATTTTCACGGGGGCGCTGCCGCCCACCCGCCACACCTCCTGCTCCTGGAGGGCGCGCAGTAACTTGGCCTGCAGCTCGGAGGGCATGTCTCCGACCTCGTCCAGGAAAAGGGTGCCTTGGTTGGCCAATTCGATGATACCGGGTTTTTGTTCGGATGCGCCGGTAAAGGCGCCCTTTTCATGGCCAAACAATTCGCTCTCAAACATCGAGGCCGCTATGGCGCTGCAATTGCGGGCGATGAAGCTGCCCCCGCGGCCGGATTGGTCGTGGATATAGCGCGAGAGGATCTCTTTGCCTGTGCCGGTCTCGCCGAATATCAATACCGACACGTTATAACGGGCAATGGTTTTGCTGTCGCGGAACACCTTTAACGTCTTTGGACTGCGGGCGATGATCCCTTGGCGTCTCAGCTCGCCAGCCAGTTGTTCATCTCTGCCGGCGGGTTTGCCGGATGGACGCTTTTCCGGAAAAAGGGCTTCCGCGATATGGTCTGCGGCGGCCACCAGCAGATCCCGATCGGATTCGGAGAAAACACCGGCATGGTCGGGGTGGTCCAGATAGATGCATCCGATGGTTTTCCCGCCGGCGATCAACGGTACGCACAGCACCGATTTGAGGCCGAGCATATGCACACTGTTGGTGGGGGTTTGCTTGCCGGCAGAGCGCAGATAAACACTGGTTCCACCTTCGAGCACCTTTTGAAAA
>JASFKE010000417.1:0-4603 GCA_050118795.1 Desulfobacteraceae bacterium
GAAAATCACCACCGGAACGTGTTGCAGATCCGCATCCCCTTTAATCTCCATCAAGACTTGCCGCCCATCTTTTTTTGGCAGGTTCAGGTCCAGAATGATAAGATCGGGCAGGGATCCGTTCAACGAACTTTTTTTCCGCCGGAGGTATTCAAGGGCCTCCACCCCGTCGACGACGACATCCACGCGATGGTTCATCCCGCATTCATTTAGCGCCTCGCGAACCAGCCGGATATCTCCGGGATTGTCCTCAACCAGCAGTAGGTTGATCTGTTTTTGTGTCATTGCGGTGCTGCCCTTCATTCGCCGGTAAAGTGAAACAAAACGTCGACCCCTCACCGGGTGCGGATTTCACCCAGATAGATCCCCCATGGCGCTCCACGATTCTTTTGCAGATGGCCAACCCGATGCCGGTGCCGGGATAGTCTTTCCGGGAGTGCAGCCGTTGAAAAATGGTAAAAATGCGATCGGCAAATTCGGGATCGAGTCCGATGCCATTGTCCTTTATGGAAAACACCCAATAGGGATCTTTTTTGTCGGCGGTTATAAAAATCTGTGGTGGAAGCGCGCTGCAGAACTTGATGGCGTTGGCGATCAGATTCTGGAACAGTTGCACCAGCTGTGTGGCATCGGCCTTAACCGACGGCAAGGATTCATGGGTGATTCGGGCATTGCTTTCGTCGATGGCCAGACGAAGGTTGGTGGTCACCTGCCCCAACACCTCTCCGACATCGGTGGGCGAGGGTGGATTGCCATGGGTGTTGATGCGCGAGTAGGAAAGCAGCCCCTGGATCAAGTGCTGCATCCGGGTGGCGCCATCCACGGCAAAACCGATAAAGTCGTCCGCGTCGGCATCGAGTTTGCCCTGATACCGCCGCTGCAGCAGCTGCACGTAGCTCGACACCATCCTCAGGGGCTCCTGGAGATCGTGGGAGGCGACATAGGCGAACTGCTGAAGGTCTTTGTTGCTGCGCTCCATCTCTTCGGTTCTCTTGGCCAGTTTCCGGGCGGTGCGCATGTGGTCTTCCGCTTCTGCGGCAAGCCTCTCACCGGTGAGAAGAAGTTCCTGAAGATAACGGCCGCGCTGGAACTCAAAGCGGTATAAAACAGCACCGCCAATGAAGGTGAGCACAAGACAGAAAAAAATGAGCACCCACTGGATTTGATGAAAACGTTTTGTATTTCGATCTAAATTCTTCCGAACAAGATGATCGAGCCGGTCGACCACCGCCATGAATTCGGAGAAAGCCGACTGGTACGCTCTCTTGGCCTCGGTCAGCACCAGAGGATGGCCCCCTTCCCTTGCCCGGCGCTTGGCGCTGGCGCTCCAGTCACCTCTCTTTTTTTCCACTTCATCGATGCTCTTCCGATAAGCGAATCGTCGATCGGGAAGCAAGGCCGACTTCCAGCCCGCTTGCTCTTCCGTCATGCGCCGGAGTGCCGCCACGGCGGCGTCCAGGGGTTTCCAGCTCTCTTCAAGCCCGGCAACGATTCCGTCCGACAAGATCTCTTCAACCATCAGGCCGGAGATGGCCGCCTCCATTTTAATCCGGGTGACGGCGTTCACCATGGGCGCGTCCAGAGAGACCAAACGGTCGCCAAGCAGGAAGCCTCCTAAAATAATGGAAAGAATCAACGCGCCGATGCCGCTGATGGTGAGATAGACCCGCGCAGGCGGAACGTTGCCGGGAGGCGGCGTTCTGTTTTCACTCTTTTGTGACATTTTTTCGCAGGTTTATCATTCGTTGCTTTTTGCGGATCATGAGGGTGTCCTGGTACATGTCCTCGAACGCGGCCTTTATGACCGCATCGAAACCGGCAAGCTTGCCGCCATGGACTTTAATGAAGTGCTGCGCATCCGCTTTATCCTTGAAGGCCCATTTAGCCCGGGCGGTCATGACCCCCATTTTGTCTCCCCCGATAACCCAAAAGGCCGTTTCAGCCGGAATTTGACGATGGGTCTTATAGTCCGCCACGGTGATCTGGGAAACTTGTTTACCGGTATGCAGCGCCATATCGATGGCCGCGCAATGAATAGAGCACACCATCTCCTTACTGCCGTCTGTATGGGTGATAATGACCCAGGAGTGGGGGTATTGCGAACGTTTCATTGCGCAGTAGCGGCAGACCGCATCTTGCGCATTGGCGACGGATCCCCAGAACTGAATCAAAAGGATTGTCGAAAGGAGCAACAGCCCGGAATTTTTATATTTGAACATGCCGAATTCCTTTAAGAAATAGGATTTTAAAGAAGTCATTATACTTAAGTTGGCGATAAAAGCAATAGATCCCCGGTTCAATAAGGGTGTTGACACACAAAACCCTTTTATCTATATTCCCGCGAAAGAAAACCGGTTTATTTCTTCCAATCCCTAAAAAAAGTAGATGGTATGAGGTATGGATTGCCTGCTGCGGCCAATATCCCATCTTCAGCGGATTGGATACTGCGGCTGGTTGATGCCGCCGGTAATGGCGCACGACTACTTTAAACTGCATTCCTCGATTTATGGGAAGCAACAGCAAAGGAGATTCATATGTCCAATTACACCCGACGTGAGATCCTGTTGGCAGGGGTTGCCGGAACGATTTACACCGCTTTTTCGCCAATCAGTGCCTTGGCTGCCGATCCGTGTATGGTCGATCACCCGATCATGCCGCCGCGCAAAGATTTAACCGGACAGTGCCCCAACTGCGGAATGGTTCGCCCCATGTGGGCCAGGACATGGGTAACGTTTGAAAATTCCGAGGGCAAATCCCAGGCCTGCTCATTTCACTGCCTGGCGGATATCGCCCTGAAAGCGGGAGAAGATCCTAAAAATGTTCAGGTTGCGCTCTACCTGGAGCCCGAAAAAATGGTCCCGGCCCAAAAAGCCTTTTTTGTCGTCGGTTCCAAGGCAAAAGGCACCATGACGATGAAAAGCAAAATCGCCTTTCCATCCAAGGCCGAGGCTGAAAAATTCTCCGGCTCCTGCGGTGGAGAAGTGGTTGGGTTCGCCCAAGCCCTGACAGTGGCCAAGGCAGGCATCGCCAAAGAGAACCCGATGCTGATAAAAAAACGGCTCAAAAAGGGCGTCATTATCGAACCGGTGGACGACAAAGACCACTGCCCGGTTTGCAATATGTATCCGGCAAGATATCCCAATCACAAATGTCAGATTATCACCAAGGACAAGGAGATTTATCACTTCTGCTCCACGCAATGCCTTTTTGAATTCCTCAAGCATTCCCGTAAATATGCAAAGAAGGAGGTCGTGCCGTTCCGTATCTGGGTCAGCGACTTTCCAACCGGCGCCTGGATCAGCGGAAAGACCGCCTACTATGTCACCGGTTCCCGGCAACACGGTCCCATGGGCCTCGAGGCCCTCGCCTTTGACAAAAAGAGAACCGCCGCAGATTTTGCCGGCAAAGAGGGGGGAAAGGTCCTGACATTTACCCATGTCACCCCCGATGATATCAAACCCGGTACAAAATAGGCAGCAAGCAATTGGTGTCCATCCGGAAAGGGGCTATAGGCTTTTTCGGATGGACCATCATCAGGCGTAGGTGACCTTCCGGCCGACCAGGAAAAACCAGATAAGTGCCAGGATCTGCAGAACCAGCATCCCACCGAAAGCCACGCGGTAGCCGGCAGGATCATATCCTCCCAGGGCCGTTAACGGCCAAAGCTCGATCACCGCGCCCATCCCCCACTGGGCCAAGAAAGCCACCACGAAAACCATCAGGTTCAGGGCGGTGTTGACTCGACCGGTCAGCTGTTCCGGAAAATTCTGGGAGAGCACGGCATAGCAGATGATGCCCGATGTTCCAAAAAAGCCAAACAGCATCCACACGGGCAGCGCCCACCGGGAAAAGCCGATGACAACCAGCAGCTGCATGCAGATAAAAGCGCTTATACCCCCCACGGCCACCGCAACCGGCCGCAGACCGGCTTTGCCGAGGCGTTCGGCGGCACCGCCCAGCAACACGAATCCGGCGATCATCGCTGCAGCCACCAGCAGCAGCGCGCCGGCCACCTGATTGCGCCCAAAACCGGCCACATCCCGCAGCCAGGGCCCCAACCACAGTCCGTGAATAGAGAGAAAGCCGGCCTGGCTCAGGGTCGCCACCGGTGCGATCCTCCAGAACGTCATACTGGTGTAAATTTGGGAAATTCCTTTGACCTGCCGGGCGAAGGTCAGATGCCCGCCACCGGGCTCTTTTTCCGGAACGAACCAGAATACCGTTGCGGCAACCACCAGTGTCAGGATCGCCAACACCACAAAAATGCCCCGCCAGTCGGTGATCCCGAGCATCGTTTCCACCGGCGCGGTGGCCGACAGCGCTCCCAGTCCGCCGGCAGCCATCTGCAACCCATTGATCAGTGGCAGCCGTCTCCGGGGAAACCACATGACATAGGCCTTGAATGACGCCATCAGGCAGGCCGACACCCCGAAGCCGATGAACGCCCGCCCGGCGACCAGACCAGCCAGAGACTCCGCACGGGCGAAGACAATGGCGCCAAGCGCGGCAAACAGCAAAAGGAACGATTCGATCCGGCGGGGTCCGAATCGATCGAGCAGCACCCCCAGTGGAAGCTGGAATGCCGCGAATGTTAAAAAGTATACCG
>JASFKE010000418.1:0-4602 GCA_050118795.1 Desulfobacteraceae bacterium
ATACTTAAGAACACATTGCGTGGTTGCGGCCCAGCACCATTGATCTTGTTCCTGAATACATTCTGAAAAATCCAGGATATTTCCATATTTATTGATGTCTTCACTGCTTGAAGCGGTGAAGTCTGTTGCCCAGGCAATTGGCGAACTGATGACGATCGCTATAATCAAAATGTATTTATATATTTGTAACATAAATATTCTCCTTCAACCTCTGTTCAGCTCATCGGTACTGCAATCAAACGGAAGCACTGAAAAGAAAAGCAGCGGTGTCAAAAAAGCAGCACAATTTTCAAAAATCCTAAACTGCTACCTATTTCATCATTTATTCATGCGGTTCGCCTTCTTGCGTATCGCCTTTAATTTCGAGAAATTTTGAACGTAATTGTTGAATTTGTGACAAACCGTAAGCTTCGGTGTCACTTGTTGTACCTGATACAAATTCCATGAATTTTTTGGCGTTTGCTGTTGGAATAAAACTGCCCTCAATCGAATATTCACTTTCAATGTTAAACTGGATATAATCGCAGGTAAGTTTGTAATCCCTCAGTATCTTACCTGAGAGCGGCTTTTCGGACTGCCGATCTTCGATCTCTCCCAGCTCACGTGCCAAACCGGCTGCGCCAAAACCTTTCCATTTCCATACGCCGTCCTCCAGGGCATATCTGACCAATGCCCTGTTTTCACCATTAACCGTAACAGGAATGCGCCAAAACCCGGTCGGTTTTTTGGTCAGCATCGAGTATTCCTGATAGGGGATGCCCAGCCCGGCGCCGGCAAATTCGGATCTGCTGTCGAAACCATGAGCGGCTTCATCTCCGGCAGGCATCTTCGCCAAAATTGCCGAAAGTTCCGACGCCGCGGTTTCATACAACGTAGATTTCGAATATCGGCTAATAATTGATTCGTCGGCATGCACCCAACCGCCGGCCAACAAAAATGCCGATACAAAGAAGATAAAATAAATTCTCAAGCACTTCATAAAAAATCCTCCTCTGCGCAACTGTAAACTGCCTATCATAACAATCACCTTGAACTGAGCGATTGGAAAGTAAATGCAACGTTCATCTTCTTCAAGTTGATTGGCAACCGAATCGCCAAAATTTATTAAATGGTGAATTGAAGCCGATAGACTTGGCAACTATAGTAGTATACTTGCAGCCAGCCTCCGGTTGTAAGGTGTTTTACACCGCTTCAATTCGCCAAATTGTTACAACCTGTTACACGCTTGTTTATTTTTGTTACATTCAGAATGCACAACTTTGTAAAAAATCCACCACATTATTGATTTTAGCGGTAGGAGCCGTTATGGCCGCCGAAAAGAGAGACCGGTCCATTGCCATGCCGATCCCATCGACAGTGATGTATCCCATAGGCGAGGTACACCGGCGCCTTCCACTACGTGGTGACAGTTACAAATATAGTTTAATTGTCTTTATAGTAATGCTTTAGGTCTTTGTTGCGGGGGGAGTCTGTCAACATTATTGTGCTGGGAGCCTATCCAGCAGAAGCCGAATTATAAATTTTGCTTCATTACGCCGACCATACGTCAAGGTGGGAAACCATGTCAATAAAAAAATACCGACCGGTCAGTTTTGCATAGCGTTTCAACCCACATGCCAGTTTCTATTGACATGCCATGGAGGCCATCTAAGCAATTGTATTGAAAATCCCCACTTGGCCCCGGACCGGAAACCAACCTGCGTTTTTACGATGGATATCATCCCGGCTACCGGGCTTGCCCTTGAGCAAGTGACTTGCGCGCCCCCTAAGCCACCAACGTCCGCTGGCAGAGCGAAGCCCAGGCGTACCTCAGATTTGCCGAGGGCGAAACCCGAAGAAGAAATTATCACCTAACGTACTGTTCTACTATCCGTATTGCATGGCATATATATTTTTATATCAACTTCAGTCAATGTTGAGGATGAGGTTGAATTAATTTTGTTATGAAACAAGGGCCCAAGGCCGCTTTTCACCCCCTTTTCACCGGCTCTTCATTTTTATTTCACACAGCTGGGTCAGGATGCCTTCCATATGATTTTTTACTTTCACCATAGGAGGTAACCCCATGCCCGTGTCTACTCTTACCGCCATTGTTTTGGCGTGCAGCGTGTTGATACCCGTCGGCCCTGCTCTGGCCCAAACCCCATCCAAAACCCTTTCGCCCTATCTCTTCATCGAAGGCGGTGACCAAGCCAAAGATCGGTTTCCATTGAAACATACATCGGTCGAGGCCGTTATCAACGGTGTGATTGCAGACGTCAAAGTGACCCAGCGCTATGCCAACATGGCAGAGCATCCCATCAATGCCCGCTATGTCTTTCCAGCTTCTGTCCAGGCGGCGGTCCATGGCATGCAGATGACAGTGGGTGAGGATGTGGTGGTGGCCAAAATCAAGGAACGCCAGGCGGCCGAACAGGAGTTCAACGAGGCCAAGGCTTCTGGTCAGAGCGCCTCATTGCTGGAGCAGCAGCGCCCCAATGTGTTTACCATGCAGGTGGCCAACATCATGCCCGGGGAGACCGCCACCATCGAATTGCACTACAGCGAACTGCTGATTCCCGAAACCGGCCAATATACGTTTGTCTACCCCACCGTGGTGGGTCCCCGCTATTCAGCCATCCCCGAAGCGACAGCCGACGACCACCATCTATGGATTGAAAATCCCTACTTGTCATCGGGCCGGAAACCGACCAGCGAATTTACGATGAATATCACCCTGGCCGCCGGGCTCCCACTTCAGCAAGTGGCCTGCGACACCCATGCCACCGAGGTCAGCTGGCAGAGCGAAGCCCGCGCGCACATCAAACTTGCCGAGAGCGAAACCCACGGCGGCAACCGGGATTTCATTCTCAACTATCGACTTTCCGGCGATCAGATCCACGCCGGTATGATGCTCTATGAGGGCGAAGACGAAAATTTTTTCACCCTCATGGTTCAACCACCGGAGCGTGTTGTTCCGGAAGCCATCCCGGCCAGGGAGTACATCTTTGTGGTGGATGTCTCCGGATCCATGCACGGCTTCCCCCTGGATACAGCCAAAACACTGCTCAAAGAGCTCATCGGCAGCCTGCGCCGTGCAGACACCTTTAATGTGATTCTGTTTGCCGGTGCGGCCCAGGTCCTGGCGCCCAAGTCTCTGCCGGCCGACCCGGCCAATATCAAAGCCGCCTTAAAACATATCGACCAGGAGCAGGGCGGCGGCGGCACCGAACTTTACCGGGCGATCAAGAGGGGGCTGGCCCTTCCTCGGACCTCCGAGCAGTCCCGTACCATGGTGGTCGTCACCGACGGTTACATTGCCGCTGAGAAAGAGGTGTTCGGACTCATTGCCGACAATTTGAACCGGAGCAATCTCTTCGCTTTCGGCATCGGCAGCAGCGTGAACCGCTATCTCATTAAGGGGTTGGCCAAGGCCGGCCTGGGCGAACCTTTCGTGGTCACCGACCCCCGGTTTGCGGACCATGCCGCCAAACGGTTTCAAAACTACATTCAAGCCCCCTTGTTGACGGGCATAAAGATCGACTTCGGGGATTTCGACACCTATGACGTGGAACCGAAAGTCA
Source organism: Desulfobacteraceae bacterium (assembly GCA_050118795.1). GTDB lineage: Bacteria > Desulfobacterota > Desulfobacteria > Desulfobacterales > Desulfosarcinaceae > JARRKU01. The sequence goes on from JASFKE010000418.1 coordinate 3,564, forward strand.
CCGCCGACCTGTTTGCACAAAGGCCCCTGGTGATCTGCGGCAAATGGCGTGGAGCGCCAGACGGGACGGTTGCCATGACAGGTTATACCGGCGGCGGCGCCTATGAACAGAAATTCAGTATCTCCCCCCACCTGGTGTCATCCGGCAGCACCCGTGCCCTGCCCTTTCTGTGGGCCCGCACACGACTGGCGCGGCTGTCCGATTTCTCACCCCATGAAAACGACGACGAGGCCATGCGAGCGGAGGTGACCCGGTTGGGTCTCGATTACAACCTGCTCACCCGGTACACATCGTTCGTGGCGGTGCATGAAAAGGTGCGCAACACCGCAGCGCCGGCCCAAGAGGTGGATCAGCCCCTTGCCATGCCCCACGGCGTCTCCAATCTGGCGGTGGGCGGCCGTAACGTGCCGGAACCGGGGCTGACCGTCATGGTGTTGATGGTATCTGCGGCCACCCTCCTTTGGACGCGGCGCCGCAGATCGGCGTGCCGATGACCTCCGGCAGCGTTAAAAACGGCGGCCGCCATATCCGCACCCCTCGCATTTTAGCAACGGCCGTCGCGGTGTTGATCATGCTGGCTTTCAAACGCCACTACAGCCTGGCCACAGCCGGCCAATTGGATTGGATTCTGGCACCCACCGCCACACTGCTGGCCTGGCTCACCCCCGCCCAGCCCGTTTATGAAAGCGGGGTGGGCTATGTGGATTTTGCCCGCGGCATTATTGTAGCGCCGGCCTGTGCCGGGGTTAATTTCATGATTATGACCTTTGGTTTGGGCGCTCTTTGCGGTCTTGTAAACATCCGGCGCACCGGCCCTATGTGGGCCTGGCTGCCGTTATCTTTGGCCGGCGCTTTCGGTTACACCATCATCATCAACACGGTGCGCATATTCCTATCCATGATGCTCTACGTGGATTTTTTGTGCTGTTTACTATTGTTGCATTCTCCGTCACTGGCTGTGCTAGTATTGTTAGCAAGTCATCCTATCCTGTTTCAATTAAATCAATGCCCGCTCAAGCAGATTTTGTAATCAGTGATA
>JASFKE010000419.1:0-4589 GCA_050118795.1 Desulfobacteraceae bacterium
TGTGTTGGACAAGAGCGCCGCCTTTGATCTGTTAAAAAACCATGGCATCGATATAGCCAGCCAAAAAGATGAAGCAGCAAAATTAATCGAGCGTCTGGGCGGCCACGCCATGGCCTTGGACATCGCCGGCGCGGCAATTGCCAACTACGGCGACACTACTGAAGCCTATCTGAAAGAACTCGACAAGGATATGGAAGATCTTATCGACGCTTCACCCGATTTGATCGGTTCGCTTCCTTCAGGGCATGAACGCAGCATTGTGGCGACTTACAAGCACAGCCTTTTGAAGCTTGGTAACAATATCTGGGTTGGTCCATGGATGAAAGGGCCGCTGCAATTCGGGCCGCCGCCATCGAATCACTAGCAGAAACCATCCAATCCGACATAACTCATGATGAGGCCGTAAAGATAGGCCCGGAACTGGAGCACGCGCGCCATCTTACAGCTGCTTCCATAGGGGAGGTTGAGCTAAAGCTACTATCTAAAGTTGCGATATTTGATTACTCCGGCAACAGTTACGCCATCTAAAGATTATACCTAAGTGCGCAAAATGAATAACGAGCTCCCCACTCATCTTTAAAATCAATATTCAAGTTCGCGCACTCACAACAGTCCATCAAAGCATTGGAGGCTGCCGCCTCATCAAGGCATTCATCGTAATACGGACACCAGATATTCTTTGCGAAATCCATTTGCTGTATCTTTTTGTTTTCTTTGTGAAATATTGGGTGTCTATCCATAAGCCCCCCCCTTCTATCCTAGTGTAAACTGATTGATGGCGATCTAAATGAAATCCGTACACTTCCGCTTGTTCTACAAATGAATCGACCTAATGTGTTAACCGTTGATTATTTATGGCCCAGGCAATGGGAAGGGGCAACCTAACTTACTGAGGGATAGGTAGGGCTACCCTCACCCAGTAGCGAGGAGGTATATGTTAAAAACCTTTGATAGTATCGGCGACAATGTACAGACGGAATGTTAGGGGATCATTAAGAATCTATCTTGGTAATACACAACATACGCTGCTTCCGACCTCTTGCCTCCTCAGCCCACGGAACCGGTTTAGCCCCCGGCGGACCTTGTCAGACGCCACCTGTGCAAGGTCCTCCGCATCATCCGGGCCAACGATTCTCGTCAGGTACCGGAGAATCCTCGGATGGTATTTGTCAAATATTTTATTGAAATTCTATTCGGAGACAATTTGGTTGAATACCTTGGAAAGTCCATTTTGGTTGACGCTTACACTAAACCGTAATTATAGACGTTTTGTATTTATTCTACGGAAATGAAAATGCTTTAAGGCAGGTGTATTGGTCGGCTTTTACCGCTTATACCCCATGAATCGTTGCCGCAGTCCTACCCGAGTGTTATAGCGAACCAGCCAGCACTTTAAACCATTGCACTGCTACTCAGAGCGCCGGCCGGTCTCATCAGGTATCTGTATATTTCACGATCAATTTAACGTCAGCGCCTTTGGTTAGAAACAGGTAGTTGTTAACCCCCATATTTTCATGGGAATCAAAATACAATCGCATTTGAGTTCGACCTTCTCGATTGATTGCCTTTCTACCCTCCTCGTTGAAATCGGAAGAGTCTTTGCTGCCCAGACTAAAGGGGGAGATAGCCGCCACCCCGGCTGCCGTGGCCGTTTCATCCCAATCGCTGGTTTGGCAGATACTTGCCGATCCGAATTTGCCGGTCTTCACATCGATTTGCAATTGCCGGCCATCCCATGGATTACCGATAGCGAAATCGTATTTCACTTGAAGATAGGCGCGTATAATGGTGGCCGCCTGTGGAAGATCAGAAGTATCAAAAGAGACAATGGTCCGGCTGATCTTGCCGTCCCAGCCAGCACCGATCGCCAGGTTAAGATGATCAACAACAGAGCGCGCGGTGCCGTCCACGTTTGCCTTGATATAGCCATCCACATTAGCAATATTTTCGAAAATGACCTGCTTGGGAGCCGCTTGTAGACTGAAAACAGCTGATTTTACATCTTCGAGATTGCCCTGCTTGTCCATACTTCTATACTTGACGGTGGTTGTATCTGTGAGCACAAAAGCCTGAGAATAGATGTTGCCATTGGACTCACTCGGATCGCTGTCGCCAGTCGTGTATTTGATCCACTCCACCGGTTCCTCTGTGCTTAAAGAAACCTCCACGCTGTCGCTAAAAGAACCGCCATCGGGAAAAATGGTGGTCATCGGCGGTATGCTATCGCGAATGACATAATAAAAAATCTCGCGTTCTTCATTGCCGACACTGTCTTTGGCAAAACAGCTAATGGCATGATTGCCGTTTGTACTAATCGTAAATTCTTTGGAATCGACAAAGGATGGGCTGTTCTCGTCAGGCACGGAGCCGTCTTGAGTATAGTGAATCGTCACTGTCTCATCGACGTCATCCACGCCGTTAATGACCACTGTTATGGCGCGGTCGTACACCCCCGGCGGCAAATCAGGGGAAATCATGGGTTGGGGGCCCCTGATTTCCAGTTCATATTTTCTTGTTTCAATCGCTGTTGTGTTGCCGGATCTGTCGCGCGCCATGTACTTAAGAATTTTCCTTCCCGGCGTTTTAAAATGCACAAATCCTTGGTTCTCAAAATAATCACTGTTGGTGGTCGGCGTTGAATCATCGGTGGTGTAGTAAATGCGCGGTGCAGGATCTTGCGCATCAATGGCAGATAATTTCACGGCGATGGCTTCGGTGTAGATAGCTGGATCGTGGGAACAGCTTACCTCAGGCACCTTGTTATCCCGGCTCACCATCTCCGGATCGTCTGTCCACTGGCTGTTGATCAGATAGAGGGTGAAGCTTTGAATATAACCATATTTCGACCCATATTGGAGATAACCATTGATATCGAGTCTGCCCGCTACATAATGCTCGGTGGCCGTTCCGATGGCCTGTTCAACCGTAGCTTTTGTAAATAGTTTAGAAACAATATCGGATGCAAATCCTTGGGAAGTCAAGGCGATAGCTTGAACCAAGGTGTCTTGCAAAATGGTGACAGATGCCCGACGCTCCCACCCCTGTGTAGGGTTTCCGCCTACATTCAGGTAAAGCGTGCCTATGTCGGTTTTGGCCTTCACGAGGAGCTTGTTTGTAAATTGCACTTCGTTGTCGGTCTCAATCTCCACCTGCGGCAACCTAACATCGACACCATAAGTTCGGATCGCACTTGAGGCGCCGTCGGCTTTGAATTCAACTTCCCACACCCCTTCGGTGGTAAGTGTCAATTGCTGACCGTGGCTTAACGATCCAGTCAGCGTCTCGGATTCATCGGCATTGGTCTCCAGCACACCGATGACGATTTGTTTTGTGATGCGCCTTGCTTGATACTCGACAAGGGTGGTGGACGGATCGACCGATACGGTAAGCGTCAATTCGCCCGCATAGCTCCCGCTTTCCTTGTCCACGGTGATAACCACCGGATCGACCGGTGGCACAGTATTAAGATAAGGGGCCCAATTAGCAATATACGCTGGATCGTCCTTGACCTTCTCATGCCCAGCATGGCCGGGTCCGGCATCGTAATAACGGTTTTCATCCGCGCCTTCCAGATGGCCGGTGGTCCCTTGGTTCAGGTCCATGAGGTCGACATATCCGCCGGGGACCATACAACACCAATACCTGATGTTATGGGCCGGTTCCGGCGTTGGATCGTCATTGAGGCCAAAGGGGGTATGGTCCGGCAAGAGACAGTCATAGACATCGTGGTTGGGAAGCCATTCGTCGTACTGCGGAGAAATGGCCCGCAGACCCCGCATGGCACCATCGATGAGGACCACGGTGCCGATATTAGTATAACGCTGTCCCTCATCCCATACAATGGGTTGTGCTTGTTTTTTCAACCCGGCCAGGTAGCAAAGGATCAGATGGCAGCCCATGGAGTGTCCGACTATGTCGATGCAGTCGACATCAAGATATGATCTTACGGTATCTGCAAAAATTCGCAGGTCTTCGATGTTGCTGGTATAAGGATCTTCGAGTTGGCGCTGACCAGGACCCAGATAGGAAAGTGCCCAGAAATGTTCATCGGAATAGCCAAATGAATATTTTAGGTGGTTGATCACCTTTCGCCACCCCCACTGCGGGTGAGTGGCCGTGCCTGTGTTGCCATGCACCAACACAAGCGGTGCTTTGCCGCTGGACTTGATAAGGGCTTGATGGTGCGCTTGGTCCATAGCAGCGTTGCCACCAAATCCACCTAAACGTAGTCCCTGGCCTATCCCGCCTTCGTCAAATAGTTCCGGAAAACCATTCGGAAAATCAGCCATGATGCATACTCCTTTCTATAATAGTTTTATTCAATGTTTCTTTGGAAACCATTAAAAAGGATGGGGACCATTGCCAAGCAACCCATATTTAATAATAGTTGTATCCTGTTAAAATATAAACTAAACCAACCCCAATTAAGCCTTCCACCAATGCCTCCTCATTTTCCAAGTGAGTTTGGCAGGTAATACAGTGCCTTGCGTAAGGAATGGCTTTTAATCGTTTACTCGATATTTCTTCTTCGCACATCTCACATATCCCATAACTGCCTTCGTCTATTTTCTGCAAAGCTCTTAAAATAT
>JASFKE010000420.1:0-4558 GCA_050118795.1 Desulfobacteraceae bacterium
AGGAAGAAGCGGCCATGCGGCACTACACTGAACTGGCGGATGTGTGCACCAGTGCGGAACGTAAAAAACTGTTTTACCAACTGGCCGCCATGGAACGCGAACACAAGAACAAAATGGAAAACGCTTTTGTGGATATCGGGTACCCTGAAGTGTGGTAGGCGCCCCCTATCGTTGCAAAAGTCTTAAGGGCTCCAGCGCCGAGGCGACCGAGGGCGAAGCCGTAGTAAACTACTGCGCGTCCCTGGCAACGCGGGATCTGGAGTCCTAAAAGCTTTTGCAGCGATAGGGTAAATTGGAGTCAGAGTGTGCAATTTATTTTTCCCACAGCCCTTATCTTGTCCGTACTGTGGGGATGGGCAATCCCGGAATGGGTCGGCGCGGCCCATAATTTTACTACCCAAGTGCGGGACCGGATTGAACGGCAGGTCAAAGCTGAAATACGGCAAAAAGGCTTTACATGCCAAGGCGAAATCATATGCGGTTTACAGGTCATCCCCACCTTTTACCAGGGACGCGACTTTTCTCCGGTGTGGTTTGATGCCAATGGTTTGCGACCGACAGTGCAAGTTCTGATAAAAACGATCCGCACAGCCCACCTGGATGGCTTAAAGCCCAATGATTACCACTTGGAGGCCATTGACCGAATACTGGGAAATTTAAAAGGCGGCCGGCTTCCGATCAGGGGCGATCAGGTGCATCAATGGGCCGATCTCGATCTCATCCTCACCGATGCCTTTTTGCTGCTGGGATCCCACCTTTCGGCAGGCCGCATTAATCCGGAAAATATTCATGCGGACTGGGTGATCGGCCCACGCTCATTGGATATGTTGGCCGTATTGAATGCCACCGTGACACAAGCGCAAATGCACAACGTGCTGGACCGACTGCGGCCGGTCCATGAAGGTTATGTCAACCTGAAATCGGCCTTGCAGCAGATGCGAACGTTGGCGTACAAAGGGGGCTGGCCACAGCCCGTGCAAAAAACACCAACCTTGAGACCTTCCGAATCGGATCAGGGCGTCGCTACCATCCGCCGACTTTTGAAGATAACAGGTGATTATACCATGGGCCCGCCTGTGGAGCAGCCGCAGCGATATGATGATCTCCTGGTGGCGGCGGTGAGAAGATTTCAGCTCAGACATGGGTTGGAGCCGGATGGCGTTATCGGCCGGAAATCACGGGAGGCCATGAATGTCAGGGTCGAAGAGCGCATCCGCCAAATTGAACTCAACCTGGAACGCTGGCGATGGCTTCCCAGGGATTTAGGCGATCGCTACCTCTTTGTAAATACGGCGGCTTTCTATTTACAGGTCTTGGAAAACAGTCGAATAGAGCTGGATATGAAAGTGGTGGTGGGCCGGCCGGCCCGCCAATCACCGGTTTTCAGCAGCATCATGACCTACATGGTGCTCAACCCCTATTGGAATGTGCCCCATACAATTGCCGTGGAAGATATTCTCCCCAAACTGACACAGGGTGTGGACTATCTCATCGATCAAAGCTTTAAGGTATTCAGCGGTTGGGGTGAAGATGACCAGGAGTTGGCCCCTGAGCAAATCAACTGGGAACGATATAGCAAGCACTATTTCCCACTGCGTTTGCGCCAGGAGCCCGGCAAAAAAAATGCCCTCGGCCAAATCAAATTTATGTTTCCCAATAAATTTGCCGTCTATCTTCATGATACACCGCAAAAGTCGCTCTTTAATAATGTACAACGCGGTTTCAGTTCCGGATGCATCCGCGTAGAGGACGCCCGAGCCCTGGCAAAATATCTCCTTGCACAGAGCCCGGAGTGGACCGAGCAGACGCTGACCGCAAACCTCGAGACAGGGCGCCGCCAAGTGGTCCGTATTCCCGAGCCTATCAATATTCATCTGCTTTACATGACCGCTTGGGTTGACGAAAATGGTCTCCTCCAGTTTCGCAATGACATCTATCAACGCGACGCCATGCTGGACAAGGCCCTGGTCACCCGCAGCCCCTATCCGCTGCCATACCTGGCGGCAGATGCCGGGTCGACAACCCTGCTTAAAACGCCCGGTTTCAACGACCAAAATATCGAGGGTGCGAAGTAGTATAAAAACGAGATGTTACCAGGTACGGACCGGTCCGGTATCCAGATGCACGAAGTCAGAATCGCCGTAATATCCCACCCCGCCGGATTGCAATGCAATACACAGATCCCGCAATCGATGGGTTTGATAGCCGGGCAGACGAATGTCGATGGCCTGTCCTTTGGTGTGGTAGCTGGTACGCGCAACGCCATTGGTGGTTTTACGCAACATGGCATTGGTGGAAGGCGAGCGGTATCCGGAAATGACATGGAAGGGTGTATTGGAGCGGACTTTTCGTCTCACCGCGTAGAGTGCATCCAAAAGGTGCACGTCAATGGGTTGTTCTTTGTTAGCGCGGTGGTCTCTAAGGATATGGTTGATTTTATTCAGGGCGTCCGGGCAGTAGGCGCCTTTGCCATAGTAACAGATATCGATGGACTCGCCGGTGTGCGTATTGTACAGAGATATGTGCCTCTGGAGATCTTCGCTGGCAAATGTCGCGGCCAAAGCCCGGATCGGTAATAAACTGACAACTAGAGCACCCGCTCCCTGCCGAATAAATTCGCGACGACTGCGATTCAATATCAATCCTCCAAAATATCAGCTGAATCCCCGATGCCATTCTCAAGACATCTGATAGCAGCGTTGGTGTTTATGTCAAGTGTTTACCAGCGGTTTATGCGATTCATCTAAATTTATAAGCAAAAATTATGCCTATAAGAGCGCGACGATACAGCAATAGGGCTTTCAACTTGGACATAGCGCCACTTATTGTTTTAATTAATTGATATTTTATATTTTTTTACCATTAGCCAAAAGCCTTGGATGGTTGCGGGTAGCGTCCTGCAGATCTATTCGTATGCCCAAGCGAGTACAATAGTGTCCATAAGGTGACGCATTTTGTGCACGAACAGACCATTTTTAAAAAAATCATCCCCAAAGGCGTCTTTTTTTTGACATAACACATTCATTTATATACTTAAAGAAATCAAGCGGACACAGCTTTCATCGAACTTCCACCCACTTCAGAGGGTTTAGTCATGATAGTATTACCTAAACGTCTGAAAGTAAATCTATATTTACTTTTAGGCCTGATAGGCTGGGCAATGGTGTCAGTGTCCTCCGAAACAATTTTAATCAGAACCACCCACGCTGCTCAGGCCCCGGATCAGATCTTGGATCTGGTATTTGTGATCGACAACTCAGGCAGCATGAAGAAAAATGATCCAAAATTCATGACGCCTCAACTGGTCAGCACCTTTGTTCGCCAATTGCCGCAGAATTCACAAGTCGGCATGTTGCTTTTTGATATAGAAGCCCGCCTTTTAACCCCTTTGGCGACCATTTCGGCCCCCCAGGATCGACAGCGAGTGATCGATAGCTTATTAAAAATCGATTACAGCGGTCAATTCACAAATACCCCTGTGGGTATTGAACGGGCTCTGTACGAACTAAAAGCCAGAGGCCGGGCCGGCGCCCAAAAAGGTATCATTTTAGTCACCGACGGCATCGTAGATACAGGCGATAAAACCAAAGACCGGGAACTGACCCGATGGCTGAAAAATGAGATAGCCACTGACAGCAAACAGATGGAAACACGCATCTTTGGCATTGCCCTGACAGAAGCTGCGGACTTTTCTCTGATCCAGGTATTGGCCTCGAAAACCGGTGGAGAGTACTTTCGCACCTTTGAGCCGAGTGAAATCTCCGGAGTACTTGAGCAGATCAAAATGCTGATGACCCCGCCCGAAACAGAACTGGTCCCTGAACTGGCACCGTTGCCAATACTACCGGTTCCAGAAGAAAAACCTGAAACCAAGCCTGACAAAACAGCCGAACTGGCCAAGGCAGAAATCACTCAGCCGCCTACGGCACAACTGCCGGAAGAGAAAAAGTCTCTGATGGGAATCGGAAAACAGACGTGGATTATTGCCGTTGCATCGGCCTTTTTGTTTGCCGCAATAATCGGCGTGCTGTTTTTATTATTTTTCCACTTTAACAAACGCAAACAGCCTGTCCCACAAACAGCAGCCGATGAGGAGCTTATCATACCCGAGGCATATATCAACAATATCGATGTTGCCCTGGATATGAATAAAACGCCATTTAAAATTGAAAATGAGATTGTCAAAATTGGACGCAGCCAGCGAAACGAATTCGTGATTGAAGAACCGTCTATCTCCGGATTTCACGCCACCATCGAGTTTCGGAGAATGCACTTCTACCTCGAAGATCAGCGAAGCACCAATGGAACCATGCTCAATGACCGTCGGTTATCCCCTAACGAACCGGCGTTGCTAAAAAGCGGTGATTGCATCACTTTTGCAAAATTTAAATTTAAATTCACCATCCCGAATCAAATACCTTTCGGCGACACTGTCATGCTTTCCATGACAGCGTTAGAGGATCCGGAGGCGGAAGCCACTGTCGTACTGGATCTTGAGGGTGCGGGCAGCAAGCAAGGTCTTATGTCTTGCGTACAGAACCACCTGATTCAAATATAC
>JASFKE010000421.1:0-4550 GCA_050118795.1 Desulfobacteraceae bacterium
CGGCCTGCAAGCGGGTCAGATTCATCTGGCCGCTGGCCAAGGTCGGCAGCGGCAGGTTGTCGTGGCCGAAGAAGGCGAATGGCACCACGATGGGCTGGCAGTTTAGCAGGCCGCTGGTGTCCTCGGCTAAAGCGTAAAAATCAACGTAGCCGCCGCTGTTGGGACCTTTCAACTGACCGTGGGATTCCTGGCCGAAGGTTTCGCCGGCCACGTCGGAGGCGCCGATCTGAACTTGCTGGCATGCCAGGTCATCAACAGTACCAGGGGTACCCGGGAAGGCAGCGAAAGTGACCCCCAATGAGTCACCGTCCAGGTCCTGCCAGTCTGGAAGCGCGACACCAGCGCTGCAGCCGTCGAAAGCTGTTCCTTTGAGAGCCTGAATGCCGCGGATGGAAGCGAAAGTGGTATAGGAGATAACCACTTCTTCACCAGTGCCCTGGCAATCGAGGCCGCGGACGATACCGGTATCACGCGTGCTTACGGGTTCGTCGCCAATAAGGGTACCATCATCGACGGCATCCTCAGTATTTGCATGGGTGACATCACCGTCGCACACGCTATCGAGGAACAAGGGGGCAGCATCGGTCCAGAACTTGAATTGCGCGGAAGCGCCGAACAGGTGGACTTCTGTCAGGGCGTGGGCCGGTGCAGCGATCATGAGAGCCGCTGCGCCGATCAAAGCGCTTTTTAAGATACTCTTAAACATCTTCATTCTCCTCCAATTTTTTTTTACGTTTATGACTATTCATCAGTCATGTTACTAACACCTGAAATCCGCTAGTTGTTTTTTCTGCGAATACCGACCAGCCCCAGAAGGCCGGAACCCAGCAAACATACGGCAGCCGGAACCGGAACGGGGGTATCCCCAGGATTCAGTACGACATCGCCATCAGATGTGATTCTTAACTTGGCAACATAATCGGTGGTGGCATCCCCGCCTGTGTTCAGGGTTATACCGTCATACTGGAACAAGTAGATATCCAGATCGGAGCCGTCCAAAATAATAGGAGTTGCAGCATCAGCAGGAACGATTCCGCCATAAGCGCCGGCCGTGCCCAACCGTGTGTTGGCGCTTCTGAAATTAGAGGATTCAATGGTCACAGGGGAGGCACCATTTTCATAGGCCATATTCCAGATTCCGCGGATATTATTCTGAAAGCTGACGATTCCACTCGAGTTGATGCCGGGCGCACCTGGATCGGTGAGGCCATAGAAGCTGGTGTAGTCACTGTTTGCGGAGTACAGGGCGACATAGTTACCAGAAGTGACAGTGACAGTACCCAACGATTGATTGGTGGCGGTCAAGTCCAATCCGGCACCGATGAGTCCCAGATCGTAGCCGGTTTCGTCACCGGTAGGATCGTAAATGGACAGGGCCAAAGAACTGTTGGCACCAAACGTAAAATCTGCTGCCGCGTTACCGGCGATGGCAAACACGAGGCAGATGGCGGTTAAAAGTACTGCTAATCTTTTCATCGAAGTTACCTCCAAAAAAATAGTTGTTGTCTGAGCACTAAATCTCCAGGCGGATCAGCCATCCAACCCAACCTACCGTTTCCTGTGATTACACTGTCAAGCGGTAAAAAGGAGCATTGCCCTTTTTTACTATTATTTCCGATACGGCTGTTATGGTCTTGGATCTGTATCTTTCCGTCCCCCGGTTGCCCGGAGTTTGGCTTTTTCTGGAGGTTTCAGTTCACAGTCCGTTTGAGCTGCAAAGCTTTAAAATAATGAGTTGCGGGCGTCCTTTTTCTTCGCTGATGGTTTGATTTGCCTGGTGATCACCTCCCCCCCCTTGGAATTGAGACCCCGGTTAAGGGCGCTGGAGAAAAATAATTCCCCCGGATTGCGCAAAACAAGGCGATTTGTGTTCGTCTGCAAGGCACATCCACTGGTGCATATAACGCCGTAGACGGGCGCAAAGACAAGCAAGGTGGGGCCCCCTGTTTTCTTCCAGCGCCCTAAAGAAAAAAAGCCCGGAAAACGAGAAGGTAATCGTCTTCCGGGCTTTCTGGTGCCTAAACAATCTGGCCAGCAAAGGACCCTTGATGGTCATTGACGGCTCTCGGCCGTCAGATGATAAGTATGTAGCCGATGATTGTTAGCGCATTATTCAGCCGACATTGAATTTCGGCTAATTGTCATTTTCAAAGACACCGGACTTCAATGCCATCAATCCTAAAACCAGCAGGGCAACTATGGACCTGCCAATCAGCGTAACGGGGATTGGAGATCTTCCGGCAGAGCCGATGAAACAACCGCCACCGCCGCCACTGCTGTTTTCTCCACTGGGATCCTCATCTTCGGGTCCGATACTGCTGTTGTCTTCTACTGCCGTGGCATACAATGAAAAGTGCTCCACCTCGCAGATCAATTGCTTTTGCTCATGGTCCACCTGGGTTACCGCAATCTCCTCCCACAGCTGATTGGTATCATCGTACCTGTAGACACTGAGCTCTTCGGGCGTAATACCGCCGGCACTCTCCAGTTCCTCATCGGTATAGGGAATTTTGATTTCCACCGGCACATTGAACACAGTCTCCAACGGGCCGAATTGGAGAACCTTTCCCATGGGAATCACACCGGTGCCGAAACTCGGTGCGCCTGTAACTTCACCGATGAAAATAGTTTCATTGGCACTCAGCGCACCGGGCGTCAGGATAACATTGGCCCCCAGGATGGGGCTCAGGGGATCATCGACTGATACCACCGTGGGCCAGGGCACGAAGGGATCATAATTGGCCACCTGCCACACCCGTATGTGCAAAGCGGTCTGGTTGCTCAGGTCCACGGTAAAGCTGCCCACCGTCGTCCATGGGCTGTACTTTTCACCGTCGGTGGCCCTCACCCGCCAGAAGTACTCTGTCAGATCCTCGAGGGTTTCATCGACCGGCCACGATGTGGCGGTGGTCCCCCTGGCGACGAAACCGAATGATACAAAATCGCTTAAATTGCGATCGCGGTACAGCTCAAACTCGATCCAAACCGGATTGTCGTCGCCATCTTCACTGGCCACCACGCTGAGCACCGGCGTAAGGGTATTGACCGTCCCGCCATCGAACGGTGTAACCCGCTGCGGGATCGACGGCCGGAAGGCGTTGGCGCCGATGGTGAATTGCGTAAGCTCCGACCAGCCGCTGGATTGGTCATGTTCGTCAACGGCTCGCACTCGCCAGAAGTATTTTTTGCCGTTGACCAGGTTTGGGTCCGAGGCCACCCATGAGGGGCCCTGATGTTGAGTAATTGACTGAACCGGATCGGTCAAATTCCCGGAGAGGAAAAGTTCAAACTCGTAGGTGATCGTATCCTGATCGGGATCCGTGGCTGCTGAGGCGATCAGGGTGGGCGCCAGGGTGGTCACGATTTCCTGGTCTTCTGGCAGCTGGTTCACCGGCTGCGTCGGCGGCTCATTCTCCAAATTTACGAAAAAGGCGCCGTTGGACCACGCGTTTTCAGCCTCGCCATCCGAGGTTTTGACCCGGTAGTAGTACATGGTGTTGTCAATGAGGCTTTGAGGAACGGGCCATGTGGTCAAGGAACTTGTTTGCTCGATGGCTTGCGATTGGATCAGGCCGGCGCTATCAAACGTGTTCACCACATCCACTTCAACGTAGATTTCAACCGGGTCGCCTTCCGGGTCCTGAACCGCTTCGATTTCAAATTCGGGGGTGAGTGTGTCGATTTCAGATTCATCGAGGGGAAACCGAACCACCGGCTGCCCCGGCGGGTCATTGACCGTGTTGACTAAAAACGTCGCCGGGGCGGTCCAATCGCCTGCCAACCCGGTATCATCGAGCGCCCGAATCCGCCACCCATAGGTGTGGTTGTCGTCCAATGGTGTTTCCACCACCCACTGGGAGGTGCCGCTGGTTCCTTCTAAAATCCCCGTCATTTCCAGATGGGGGAGGTCGATGGGATCGTTCGGATCGAGGTAGATCCTGAACTCGTAGGTCAAGGCATCCATGTCCGGATCAACCGCATTGGTCACTTCCAGTATCGGTGTGGTTGTGGCGACGCTGGTCCCATCGGCCGGCGAGCTGACCGCCGGCATGCCCGGATTCTCTTCTATGGCATTGACAAAGATCGTTGCCAATTCCATCCACGGCCCGGTGTTCTCTCCGTCGTCGGCCCTGGCCCGCCAATAGTAAAAGGTGTTTTCCTGGAGAACGGGCGTCAGCCAGGCGGTGATGTTGTGCCCCTCGTTGATCTGCGTATCCGAAGCGATTAAATACTCACTGGCGGCGATGGGCTCACTGTAAAGTTCAAAGCCGTAAGTCAATATGTCGCCTTCAGGGTCTTCGGCATTGTTGACGGTCAGGATCGCCTGGCCGGTCTTTGATTCCCATACGCCCTGACCGTTGGTAGGCGTCAGACTGGAGGATGGCGCTGTGGGCGGCGAGTTCGATTTCACCGTAATGGTCAGCGTTTCGCCCACGCCGCCGTTGACCCCGTCGTAGACACCCAAAAAGATGGTGATCGGGGTGTTCGCGTCCACTACCGGGGCAGTAAATGTCACCTGTTGCCCCGTCTGCGGAAAGCCCGGTATTGGG
>JASFKE010000422.1:0-4539 GCA_050118795.1 Desulfobacteraceae bacterium
TTGAGATAACCTGTCGTGCAGGCTTGCCGCAGTGTCGGATCTTTTTATGGGCGTATTTGCGCTTAATAGCATGTCCCCGGTATCCACCCCATGATCCATTAGCATTGTAGTAACGCCGGTGGTCTCTTCTCCGCGCATGATAGCCCATTGGATGGGAGCCGGCCCTCGATATTTCGGCAGCAGCGAAGCGTGTACATTTATGGCGCCGTGTCGGGCGATGGACAAAATCGTCTGGGGAAGGATCTGGCCGAAAGCCACCACCACCAAAAAGCCCGGGGCGGACTCTTTTATTTGCTCAATGAAATGCTCATTGCGGATATCTTCCAATTGCCAGACATCATATCCCAACTCAAGGGCTCTTTGTTTAACCGGCGGCGGTGTCATTCGCCTGCCGCGCCCCTTGGGGCGATCGGGTTGGGTGATCACATATTTCAATTCAAATGGTGAAAGATGCAGTGCATTGAGAGTGGGCACGGCAAACTCCGGGGTTCCTAAAAATATGATGGAGGGTAACTGTGTCACGTTGAGACTCATCTTTCTTGTCTTAATGCCTAGACATCACTGTTTGAGTTTTTTGGCAACCCTTCGGGTATACATCTGGCGCTTAAGCGAGCTGATATGATCGATGAAAAGCTTTCCGTTCAAGTGGTCGATTTCATGTTGCAGCACAATGGCCAATAATCCCTCGGCCTCTATACGTTGGGGGTTTCCTTCGCGATCGAGCGCCTCAACCAGGACCCGGGCCGCTCTTTTTACGTTGGCGCGGAATTCAGGAACACTTAGACACCCTTCGTTTTCGGATAAGATTTCACCTTCCTTTGAGACTATTTTGGGGTTGATCAATACATTCAACTGGTGCCCATCGTCAGGCGGGTTGATATCGTAAACCAGCATACTCTTGTCCACGCCCACTTGAATGGCTGCCAATCCAATGCCTGGAGCCTGGTACATGGTGTTGCCCATGTTGTCGATGAGCAGCTGAAGATCGCCATCGATGTTTTTCACCTCTTGGGTCGGTTGCTTTAGGAAATGGTCAGGATAGGTGACAATATCTAAAAGTTTCACGACATCACTCTCTCCCATGGGATGGTCGATGGGTTCCCATTGAATCATTTTGATATAATTGTAATATATTAACACTTGTAATCAATGCGGAAATCAAGCCGATTCCGATGACGGGAAACAGCTGGGTCGCATGATTGACCAGGGTAAATCCAAGGGCATCCTTTTCCGCAATGCCAAACAGTGCCATTGCAAATACGCCTCCGGCCTCCCACAATCCCCAGAATCCCGGTACTGAGGGCAGCGCGATCACGAAGCAGATGATGACCATCACCGTCGTCAATTCCATTATGGATAACCTAATCCCCGGACAACCCTTTGCGAATATGAGATAAGAAATCGCCGTCAGGGTCCAGATAATCAGGGTGACCCCCATACATGCGAGCAGTTGAGCCGGGTTACGCACCAGTGATAGACCGATGGCGAAATTGTCAATGATCTTAATGAATATATCGATGATACGTTGTGTTTTCAAGCCAGGGGCAAAGCGGTTCACCCATTGCCCGATTCCATTGAGGATTTTTTTAAGACGATTTCGCGTGGGCTCGATGGCCACAATGGCGATAGATGTTAACAATGCAATGCTCAACCGGATCATGCCTCCGGCGATGGATTGAACGGTTTTTCTGTCAAGGTGCAGGCCAAAATAGCTCCCCTCCAAATCAGGCCGGCTTGTAATGGTGGAAAACAGCAATGCAAAAAGGATAAGCAAAATACAAAGGTCAAATATACGTTCTGTGGCTACAGTGGCCAAACCAGTGATCATGGGCAGGCCCCGCTTTTGTTTCAACAATACCGGTCTTGCAAGTTCACCCACCCGGCCGGGAAGGACACAGTTCATCATGAAACCGATCATGGTGGGATGAAAGGCTTGCCAAAAGGTCACATCACAAATATCCTTCAGTATAATTTTCCACCGGATGGCTCTCAGCACAAACGTCAACGCGATGATCCCGATGGTTGGGAAAATCCACCAGTAGTTAATGGTGCCGAGATAGGTTGCCAAATCATCAGTGGGAACATTGCGAAAAGCCAAGTATAGCGTCAATACGGAAATCAGGCCACCGATGGACAGGGATATAAGAAGTTTTTTCGACATCAGCATCAAGCGAAAAGCCGGTTCAGGATTTGACGGGCGTGTAAGATATCTTGTTGGATTTGGCTGGAAAGTGCCTCGATGCTGTCAAATTTGATTTCGTCTCTCAGCCGTTCAATAAAGTTGACACGGATGGGGTCTCCATAAATATCTTTTTTAAAATCCATTATATGGACTTCTACAGTGAAGATATGGTCTTCAAATGTCGGGCTATAACCGATATTGGCAACACCATTGTATGTGTTGCCGTCATGCTCCACGGTGACCGCATAGATGCCCTGTTTTGGGCATAGCTCGTCCTGCAGATTGATGTTCGCCGTAGGGAATCCCAAAAGGCGTCCACCCCGATTCCGGCCCGTGGCCACAATGCCGCGAATTTGATAATAGCGGCCCAGTAATTTTTTGGCCTCGTCCATCAGACCGTTGATCACCAGCTCTCTGACCCGGGTGCTGCTGATGCGTTGGGCAGAACCGTGGGCCGGTTGAATCCAATCCACAACCAGCACTTCGTAGTCGAGCTCCGAAGACCAAGTGCGAAGCAGATCGATGTTGCCTTCCCGATGTTGGCCAAAGGTATAATCACTGCCTACCACCAAGGCCTTCATCCCAATGCGTTGGATCAGCAGCTCCTCCACAAATGCACGGGCCGAGATCGCGGCAAATTCCAATGTGAAGGGGATTTGAATCAAAACATCGATCCCTGATCGTGCGATCAACTCCGTTTTTTGCTCCGGTAAGGTAATCAGGGGAGGGTGGTCATTATTCTTTAAGACGCGCATGGGGTGGGGGGTAAACGTCAAAGCCGTCGATGTTCCTTCGATGGCGGCGGCTTTTTCTATCACCATGTGCAACAGCGCTTGGTGTCCAAGATGCACGCCGTCGAAATTTCCAATGGTTACTACTGCGTTTTTTAATGGTATTTCAATATCTTCTATGCTTTTAATGACTTCCATAGCTCCTGCTTTTAGCTCCGAATTAGCTCTTGACACATATGGTGAATCCGTATATTTAATGCATCCTCTGCATGAAATCAACCTTTTAAGGCGACATGCAGATTGTGCCGAAGTGGCGGAACTGGTAGACGCGCTAGGTTCAGGGTCTAGTGGGGGTTTCCTCGTGGAGGTTCGAGTCCTCTCTTCGGCACCATGACAAATATAAGGGCTTACAGGTTTTTGACCATGTAAGCCCTTTTTATTTGTGGTAATGCCGGCAATGGAAATAGCTCCGCTCGGTAGATTCCACATAGCAGGGCAATATGACCGCTGCATGACCGGTAGTTTATCAAATGGTAATCTGAAAAAATATTTTTGTGCTGAATTTGGCCCTTATTTAAAATTGTCTCATTTTTGGATGATTGTGTCCGAACTGTCCTGGAGCCCCGGAAAATTTTTGGTGGCCGGCTGATTCGATTCAGGCGTGTCCGATGGCTCCCCGGGAGATTTTTCCACTGTCCCGGACGGCTGGGTATCGGTGTTTTTTTCCATTGCGGGTTGAGCCGCCGGGGATTCGCTCGCAGCCGGCGCGGCCACAGGTTCTGGAGGTGAACCTACCGCGGGGGGCGTTGGGGTGGGTACCGTCTGATTCGCCGGCACTGGTTGGGCAGGTACGGCTGCTGCTTTAGCTGCGGATAAGGCTTTTTTTAAAGCTGCGCACTGTTTTTTCAGGCTGGCTATATTGCCCTTCATTACTTGTGACGCCTCTTTTTCTTTGTCCAACTGCGATTTCAGATCTTCAATCTGTCGGCCCAGAAGCTCCTCCATATCCTCAAGCGTAGACTTTGTTTGCGAAATCTCATCGGTTTTCGCTTTTTCCAGTTGAACCAGCTGAATACCTGAAAATGCGGTAAATAGTGCGGCCAATAGGGTTATTACCGTGAAAACAACCGTGAAGATAAGATATTTACGGTAGGTTGCGTCCACCTGCTTGGTGGTGTGATTTTGAAGCATTATTTTTCCCCTGAATGTTGAACCCTGCACTTGCATGGATGTGGAATTTTATGGAATCCAACCCAAAAAGAGCTGCCATTGATATCAGGTGGAGTCAATCTGACCTACGATCATGGAGAGCGACCATTCACGATATTTATTATTGATCTGAGCAGAGACGCGCAGGCCTGCTGTCGTCAGTGTCTTTTGAAGGAATTTTGCGTATGATGGCGCTGTCTGTTTACTGTGAATGATCAGTATGATCCCCTCTTGGGGGTGGCCGAAGGCACTTTGGATGATATCCGAAGTCGTCCACCCCTGGGAGTCAAAAATGGTTTTTAGTTCTGTGGCGGCTTGGTGGGAACCTGAATCATCCAAAACCGAGATAATATCCAGTTCCCCTTTGGATCCGGTTTTTAACAATCGGGTCAACATCTTTCTTTGTTGTGGATCCAG
>JASFKE010000423.1:0-4532 GCA_050118795.1 Desulfobacteraceae bacterium
AGACATTACCGGTGTGGAATTGAACATCCTTAAGCTTGAGAATCCCATCGGCGCTGATCTCGGGCTCCCGGATCTCCATAGGTCTCTGTCTCCTGCATGGTATCTATCTTATAGGGAGGTAGTGTATGATCTATCGCATAACGCAAGCTTTGGGCCAGTTCACAGAAAGAAAGCTTCAGAAATAGAAGGTGGCGGCAAAATGCCGCATGGTACGGGATTTTTAGATTGATGCCGCCCCGGATCTTTTTAAATTAACTGTCGACGTTCGCGGAAACATGGTTTAATATGTGTAGCAAATACAATACATGCACCAAATTTGATACGGTGATCCGTTATGAAAACCAAATCGCTTGGCATTTCCCGGGATCGCTCCCGAGACCAGGCGGTGTACAACGGCGAAACTTCAGACTCCATTCAAGCGCTCCGTCAGCAGCTGGAAATATACGAACTGATTTTCGACAGTATTCACAATGGCGCCATTGTTACCGACGCGTCGGGATACGTGACCCATTTCAATAAACCCTATGGCCGTTTTCTCGGCATCGATCCGGCTGATCAGATCGGTCGTCATTGTACCCAGGTGCTGGATAACACCCGTATGCACATTGTCGCCAAAACCGGTCAGCCGGAGATCAACCGCCCCCACGAGATCAAGGGCCAGAACATGGTGGTCCAGCGAATTCCCATTCAAAAGGATGGACAGGTCGTGGCGGTATTCGGCCAGGTGATGTTCAAGGATGTTCGCGATGTGCACAAACTGGCCAGGGAGTTCTCTTTGTTGGAGTCCAAGGTGCAGCACTATGAAGAGGAGCTTCTCAATTTGCGCGCCACCCGCTATACCTTAGAGAGCATCAAGGGAAAAAGCGAGGTCATCAGTGCATTGAAGCGTGAAGCCCTGCATGCCGCCGGCAGTAAATCGCAAGTGTTGATTACGGGCGAAAGCGGTACCGGCAAAGAGCTGTTCGCCCAGGCCATTCACCAGGCCGGAGATCGAAAACTCTACCCTTTTGTGCGAATCAACTGCGCTGCCATTCCTAAGGATCTGCTGGAGTCCGAGCTTTTCGGATATGAAAAAGGCGCCTTCACGGGCGCCCGATCCAGGGGTAAACCGGGCAAATTCGAACTGGCCCACCAGGGGACCATTTTTTTAGACGAGATCGGTGATTTGCCCATGGAGATGCAGCCCAAGCTGCTGCGGGTGCTGGAAGACAAAGCCTTTGAACGGGTGGGCGGCAACCGCGTCATTCGATCCGATTTCAGATTGATTGCCGCATCCAACCAACCCATTGAAGAGATGCTTGAGTCGGGCACCTTTCGCAAGGATCTATTTTACCGATTGAATGTGATTCGGTTGCACATCCCCCCTCTTCGGCAACGGCGGGAAGATATCATCGAATTGAGCCACCATCTGCTTCGCCAGTTGTCTCGGGAAGCTAATCTGCCGGTGCCCTCGATCGATGCGGCGGCACGGCGGGTTCTCATCGCGTATGATTGGCCTGGAAATGTGCGGGAACTGTCCAATTCCCTGGAACGATCCCTGGCGGCCATGGAACAGGGGGGCATACGATTGGTGGACCTACCCTTTCACATCTATCAAAAAAGGCACTGCCCCCAGGCAAGCCAGCCCGCTCCCATTCGGCAAGTGCAGCACAACGCGGAGAAGGAAGCTATCGTTTACGCATTAAAGGCAAGTGGTTACAATAAGAGCCAGGCGGCTCGCAATCTGGGGATCCACAGGACCCTGCTCTATAAAAAGATGAAAAAATACCGTCTCTCCCCGGTGCCGGATTGACGAAACTTTTAAGTGTATCAATATGGCTACACCACCGCAAAGGAGGCCGCCATGTCCAGCGACCATCATAAATACGGCGATCACCCGGTCTTATCCTCTTTGCCCCCGCACCAGACCAAAAAAGGCAAGATCGTATCCGCCGAAGAGGCCGTGCGTATCATCTGCGATGGTGATACCGTGGCCACAGGCGGTTTTGTCGGAACCGGTTTTGCGGAAGACCTCGCCATTGCATTGGAAGGTTTTTTTTTAAAGAGCCAACACCCCAGGGATTTGACCCTGGTTTACGCAGCGGGCCAAGGTGACGGCGTCGAGCGGGGGTTGAACCATCTGGGGCATGAAGGTCTGGTCAAGCGCGTGGTGGGCGGCCACTGGGGACTGGCGCCCAAGCTTCAGAAGCTGGCCATTGATAACAAGATAGAGGCATACAACCTGCCACAGGGGGTGATCTCCCATATGTACCGGGACATCGCCGCCGGCAAGCCGCGAACCATCACTTCTGTGGGTACAGGCACATTTGTGGATCCTCGCAACGGCGGTGGAAAGATCAATTCGAAGACCCTGGAAGATATCGTGGAACTGGTGGAGTTCGACGGTCAGAAGTATTTGGCCTATAAAACCTTTCCCATTAACGTGGCCATTTTGAGGGGCACCACCGCCGACACCGACGGCAACATTACCATGGAGAAAGAGGCCCTGATTTTAGAATCCCTGCCCATTGCCATGGCCGCCCGCAATTGCGGCGGCTTTGTCATCGTCCAGGTGGAGCGTATCGCCGAACGGGGCACCCTCAAAGCGCGTGATATCAAAATCCCGGGAATTCTGGTGGATTGCGTTGTCAAGGCCCGGCCGGAAAATCACTGGCAGACCTTCGGCACCCGCTACAATCCCGCCTTCAGCAGTGAGGTCAAAGTCCCGGTGGAGTCGGTGTCGCCTTTGGAAATGGGCGTACGAAAGATTATCGCACGGCGGGCCGCTTTCGAACTCAAACCCAACAGCGTGGTCAACCTGGGTATCGGCATGCCCGAAGGGGTCTCCAACATCGCCAACGAAGAGAGCATTTTGGACCTGATGACCTTGACGGCCGAGCCGGGTGTGATCGGCGGCCTGCCCGCCGGGGGATTGGACTTTGGTGCGGCGACCAACACCGATGTCTTGATTGATCAGCCCGCCCAATTCGATTTTTATGACGGCGGCGGCTTGGATATCACTTTTCTGGGATTAGCCCAGGCCGACCGGTTCGGAAATCTTAACGTCAGCAAATTCGGTCGGAAATTGGCTGGCGCCGGCGGATTTATCAATATCAGCCAGAATGCCCGGAAAGTGGTTTTTTTAGGCACTTTTACGGCCGGCGGACTTCAGGTGCGGATCGAGGACGGGGCCTTGTCCATTGTGCAGGAAGGCAAGGTGAAAAAATTCGTTGGGCAGGTGGAGCATGTCACCTTCAGCGGAGCCTATGCGGTTGGCAAGAACCAGCCGGTGCTCTATGTCACCGAACGGTGCGTCTTTGCCCTGACCGCAAAGGGCATGGCACTCAAGGAGGTGGCGCCGGGCATTGACCTTGAAAAGGACATCCTCTCCCAGATGGAGTTCGAACCGGTGATGCATCAGCCACCCACCGTGATGGACCCGCGTATTTTCCAGCCCCAAACCATGAATTTGAAGCCGGACCTGGTGACCATTCCATTGGACAAGCGCATGGCGTACCACGAGGACGACAATCTCTTTTTTATCAATTTTGAAGGGCTCTCCGTGCGCTCCAAAGAGACCATCGACAAGATTGAAACCACCGTGATCGGTAAACTTATGCCTTTGGGGCGCAAAGTCCACACCATTGTCAATTATGACAACTTTGAGATCTCATCTGAACTGGTGGATCCCTATACGGATATGGTCAAGCGTGTGGTGGATCGATTCTACATCGATGTGACCCGATATACCACCAGCGCTTTTCTCCGCATGAAAATTGGCGATGCCCTGAAAAACAGAGGCGTGGCGCCTCACATCTATGAAAGTCAGCAAGAGGCGCATAATGCCTTGGAGAAGAAAACCCGATAGTTTTAAAATTATTTTCTTCCAGCGCCCCTAAGCCAGGCAGCCACCTGTGGCCATAGATGGTTTTTAGCTTTACGACTGGCTGCCAACCCAACATGGGATGAGGGAAAATCGATCTCATGGTAATCTTTCCCGCTGTATACACCGCTAAGGGCTCGCACGGATTCGGGTGGCACGATATGGTCGAAACGGGCATATAGATTGAGTAGAGGCATGCTTAATCTAGTCAGGTCCACTTTTTCGCCATTGACTTCCATTCGATTTTGAATCAATAGATTTTTACAGTAGCAATCTTCTATGAATTGCCTATAGGCCGTCTCCGGAATGGCTTGGGCATCCATCACCCAGCGCCACCTGCGCCACTGATTCTTAAATGCATCCCAGTTCCAAAACTCTTCACAAAACTCCGGCTCCATGGCAAATTTAGGCAGATAAAGGCAGAACAACTGCAAACCTATAAAATCGATTAATTCTCCAGGAATATTGCCGAAATGCTCACCCACCTGGCGGGCATTGAACAACTTGCCCCAAATCAGTCGCGGATCACGCCGATCGGCAAAATCCACCGGCGTGGCCATCAGCATAAGGGCTCTGGGCTTTTGTGGGAAACGGCTGGCCCAGATCAACGCAATAATTCCGCCGGTGCAATATCCTAAAACAAATGGCGAGTCAGTTGCCATTAAGCCGG
>JASFKE010000424.1:0-4523 GCA_050118795.1 Desulfobacteraceae bacterium
GCAAAGCCCACAGCATCCGACAAAAGCGCCGTAAGACCGGCCAGAAAAAGACGGCGGAAGGTATAACGGGCCGCTATGACTTTGTGGGTGCCCCGCCCGATATCCTGGAGAATACCGTTCATCTTCTGGGCGCCGTGACTCATGGCAATGGCGAATATCAGAAATGGCACCAAAACGGAGTAGGGATCCAGCTCAAAACCCAAAAGCGCAGAGAGCCCAAGCTGCCAGATCACCGCCACCAAAGAGCACGCCACAACCACGATGGTGGTGACCGTGGCCCGGGTATACCAATACAGGACGGCGGTGGCAATCAGCACCGCGAGGATGAAAAAGAGCATGATCTGTTGCACGCCTTCGATCAGATCGCCCATCACCTTGGCAAACCCGGTGATATGAATCTTGATCTTGTCACTCTGGTATTTGGCGCGGATCTGCTCAAGTTTTTCGGAAAACTGCCCATAGTCGATGGGACCGCCTGTCTTTGGATCTTCAGACATCAGCGGAAGAAAGACGATGCTGGATTTATGATTCATGGCCACCAAAGAACCGATAGTGCCCGAACGCTCGATGTTGCGACGAATTTGATCCAGACTTTTCGGTGAACCGTCGTACCCGGCAGGGATGACCGGTCCGCCTTCAAAGCCCACTTCAGTCACCGCCATCCACCGTGTTCCGGGAGACCATATGGACTTTGATTTCATCCGGTCCACTCCCGGCAACAGAAACGTCTCGTCAGTCACTTGCCTTAAAATTTCGAGATAGTCGGCATCATAAATGGTCCCATCGGTGACCTCCACGGCAAGTCGTACGGCATTACCTAAACCGGAGAGGTCGATCTTTCTCTCCAGATAGTTGACAATATATGGATGGCTTGTGGGGATCGTCTTTTCAAAATTGGCGTTCAAACCCAGTTGGGTGGTGTAATACCCCAGTATGATGGTGATCAAAGCGCATACCACCATCACGACAGCGCGATTGTTGAATAGAATCCTTTCCGGAAGCAATCCTGTGGATTCGTCAAAATCTTCCAGTCTTTTGATGATGGGCTGAACTTCCTTTTTGCTTTGCACTTTCATTGCTGCCCTCCACTCGCTTCAGAATCTGGTGAGGGCAACTGAATGCGGTTAACACCGCCATAGCCCACGGTTAAAAGATTTCCATCGTTAATCGGAATGAAAGATGAAATGGGTGCCATGCGCTGTACATCGATCACCTGCATGGTGCGGCCTTGGTCCCGGCTCTCCAATAGCATGCCGGCCTGGTTCGCAAAGATCAATACACCGTTGCCCAGTTGGCCGGAAGCCGTAAACGAGACCGGAACCGGTACCTCGGTCGGATTGAATGTATCCACAGGATTTGCGGACCAGTAGGCATTGCCCCTGAGCCCGACAATCACGACATTACCGGTAGATGTCACCGCCAGGTCAAAAAATGTGCCGCTATAGGGTGTCTGTGCCTGCTGATAAGAGTGGCCCATGTCCCTGGAGACCAGAAAAAGTCCCTGTTCGCCGGCGATGTACAGGTTGTCTCCGGAAGCCCGAATGGCATACAGATGCAGGCCCATGGGATTTTCGACCCTGTCCATCATGCATTGCCAGCTTTGGCCACCGTCGGTGGTGGTAAAAATCAAACCATAGGCGCCGATAATAACACCCTTGCCTTCGCTCTCGAAATTAAGATCCAGGAACGGTTTGTCCGAGCCGTCTGCCACCAAAAGTTCGGCATTTTTTACCAATCTGATGGCATCGCTGTCTTCCGGCTGCAACCGCGCGGCTGCGGCCCGGGCCGTTTCAAGGGCCATACGGGCGGCGGCGATGCCGTCGAGTTGCAGGCGCCAGCTTTTCCCGCCGTCGGAGGTGTGCAGCACGACGCCGCTGTGTCCCACGGCCCACCCCTTGTCGGGGGTGGGGAAATCAACGGCGGTCAGGGTGGCGCTGACCGGTACATCCGCTTGTTGCCAGGTATCGCCGGCATCATCGGAAAAGATAATAACACCTCGCTCGCCCACCGCCACCAGGCGGTTGCCGGCATGGGTCACATCGATCAATACCGTGCGGACCGGGTCCTTGACTTTCAGGGCCGGTCGTTTGAGAACATCCTGGGCGGCAGCACCGAAAACCACGGCAGGCAATGCGAAACAGATGACAGTCATATATCCGGTCAGCAACTGCAACACTCTTTTCATCCGAAACACCTCATTTTCGCCTTCCTCAAGCACTCTTTTTTTGCCTCCCCCGAAACCTTGGTATCCAGGCAGGCGTTGTAGAAGATGTTCGGAAACAGATGTGTCGCAATCTGTTTCCGAACGGCTGTTGATTGATTATTTTTAGCGAACGCCTTCGCTCTGCAGAGCGGACGGCGTGAAGACCATCTCTTTGTACGGGGGCATGATTTTCATCTGCTCGTCGTAAGCATTGTACAAGTTGCTGGCAGCCCATGTGTTGCTTAGCAGGTCATAAAACCCCCAAGGCAGACTGACGACGGCGGGAACATCCGGCATCACTATAGGAAGTTCATATCCCGAGCGCCACAGCTGACCGTTGGCGTCATAACGGTCGCTGAGCACCGTGATCCAGGCATCCTCATCGACATAGTAGACGCTTCGCGGGCTCTGGTGGCGCTGGCCATCCCTCAGGGTCGCCTCAATCACCCAGACCCGGTGAAGCTCCCATCGCACATAGTCGGGGTTGAGATGCCGGGGCAGAACGACCTTGTAAATATCTTTGGGCTCCAGATTCTTGTTGCAGTTGTAGGGGATGTACATCTCTTTTTTGCCCACAATCTTCCAGTCGAAGCGCTGCAGGGCCCCGGAACCGGTGAAACACTCAGTTTCGTCGAAAAAGGATATGCCTGCAAGCGCCGGGGTCGGCGTATCACAGCACGAGACCGGCAGCTGCCGCACCCGCCGCTGTCCTGTCAGATAAACCCATGTACGGGTGTCTTTTCCCGACAGGTTTTCACGGGCCACAATGCCCTCGCCGGCACGGATGGCGGGACCGTTGGTGAGCAGCCGGAGCATCCAGAATTCATTGTCCCAGTCTTTCTTGTAATCCTCCAATGTTTGATTTTCAAGATAGTAGGGCATCATCTGATCGGCTTCCACTTTGTTGAGCAGAACAAGCTTGCCGCTGGAGGTCCCCAACAGGGCATCGGTGTAAAAATGCCATGCCGACGGGCGCCAGCGCAGCAAGTGGTTCCACATCACCTCCAGCCCGCTTTTGGGAACGGGGAAAGGGATGCCGCCGTAGGCGTCATTGATGTCGTAACCATCCAGATAGGAGCGGGTGGCATTTTTGTAAGTGTTGTCATAGACCCACTGCGGCGCGGCAGCGGTGCGGCGGGTTTTGTAGACGTCGATCCGGTAGGTGTCCGGGTATTTTTTCAACAGTGCCTTCTGGGCCTCGGAGAGCTTATCCGCATACTGATCCAGGTTTTTGGCCGTGATGGAAAACAGGACCTTGTCATCCTTGAAAGGATCCGTGCGGCGGCCGCCGTTTTTGAAATCGGGCGCCACTGTGGTATAGCCGCCGTCCCAGGCCGGAATGGTGCCGTCGGCATTGCCGGCTTTTTCAGCACCGAAGGGGGTCAGGGTGCTCTTGAGCTGTTCGGCCTCCTCGGCCGTTACCTTGGCGCTCGCAGAGCTGACCAGCCCCAGGAACAGAACGCAAAGGATGCAAGTAAAGGTTACTTTCATATTAAATTTCATTTCAAATCCTCCTGTCTACTTGTTTAGAATGCCCTGCGAATGAAAAACGATACATACTCACGGTCGGTCCAGGGGTTCCCTGTATCGGGAGCCCCGTTGGAGCCATGGAAGCCACGGTAGCTCAGTTCGAAATCCCACACGTTCAGGTAGGTTCCGCCAACGCCGATGTTAAAGTCTCCGCCGTCACGATAAGGGAAAAAGGAGTTTGCCGCGGAGGTCAAATGGGGCCCGACATAGGTAAAGCCCATGGGCATGGTCAACGTCAGCCCAGGCAGCACCTGGTTCCATTTGGGGGTATAGACCGCTTTCATCTCCCAGGCGAATCTGTCAGCCTCGGAGTACAAAAGATCTCTGTTCTCGGTGACTTCCTCGAGGGTGTTGCACCCGATTTCGAAGATGAAATCTGCCGTATCCGAAAAGAAATTGGCGGGCAAACCGGGCATGAAAAAGTTCAAATTGTAGTGCATGGTATTGCCCATGGGCGCCTCTACGTCTTGGTCCCACGATCCAACCCCGATAGATTCCGGTTCCGCTGCCAAAAGCGTGTTCTCGCGGTAGGTGACTTCCGCACCGATGGTCCAGATGCCTACGGCGGTATTGGCGCTCACACCATATAACTTGATATCCTCTGGAAAAAACAGGGAATATTCTTGTGCAGGCCCATTGACCACAACGTTGTCGCCACCTATCTCCTTCCAGTGGTAGTTCAGGTAGTAGAGACCAAGATCGGTACCTTTGGGGGTGGTGTATTTGAGTTTTACACCGTATTGCCCGTCATCCCGGGCATCAAGGTTATCAACTCGGTAAATTTTGTCTG
>JASFKE010000425.1:0-4523 GCA_050118795.1 Desulfobacteraceae bacterium
CTATGCCCAAAACCCTTTGAATCGTCTCTATAAACTTTTCCTTTGTCATAAGTATCTTTTATAAATAAGAAGCGGGCGATAAACAACCCGGAATTGCCGGTTTTAAAAAAACGTATGTGAAAAACTTCCATAGGTTCGTTATTTTAGCTTACAGTAGTAAAGGACTATTTTGTTCTTTCTGCCTAAATCGATACTGTCCCCCCAAATTAGGTGTTGACAAACCCCTCCTCTGTCTTCATATTCACTCTCGTAAAACTCAAGTTCAAATCCTTGCTTGCCGCTCAGTGTTGTTCGGTTTTCTTTCGCAGAACGTTATCTCACTTCAATTGCCCACTTAACACTCTGTATCTCAGAGCAGTTGCTGAACATTGAGTGGACTCTCCCGTTTAATTAATAATCATACAATAGGTTTAGAATTATCGGTTTGATGCATAAGTGTTGCCGGACGCCTGGCACCATTTGCCCCCGGCATACCCTTTTAATTGCATTAGGAGGATGTTCAATGAACAACAGCATAAGTGCCACCAACGGTATTGAATTGTTGGTGGAAAAATGCCGCAATGAATTCCGACGTCGTGAAAACACAGATTACTACGCACAGGAAGATTACAAAGAGGCCGAAAGAAAATTTGTAAAATTTTGCTTAAACGGTAATTTTGATCATCAAATGCTGATTGGTCAACAATCTGTCACAAAATAAACAGGGGGATATAATGGATACGCAATCAGACAAGCAATCAATTGATCCCCTCCAAAGATGCGAACTGTGTGAACAAAAGATGAATCCTACGGTTAAAATTTACCATAACGATACCCGCCTGTGCAAAGCGTGTTTTGATCATATGGAAAATCTGCCTGAAGTCGTGGCCAAAAGTGTTGAGCGGTTCCTGATTGGAAACGTAGTGTGAGTCTTTGATGCACCGATCTGCCATCTGCTCAAAAGGGATGCAGCATATAATTATGAAGGAACTGATCCAGCATATCGTTTGGGCCATTGTCGACAATCCGGACGATGTTTCAGTATCTGTAATCGAAGGCGGGCAGACCACGGTTTTAGAGCTAAAAGTGGCCAAAAGTGACTTGGGTAAAGTCATCGGAAAGCAGGGGCGAAATGCACAGGCCATCCGTACAATTCTTAGTGCGGTATCCGCTAAAATCAAGAAGCGTGTGGTTCTAGAAATAATCGAGTAGCGAATTTTACCCTGCAGCATCCGCAGACCCCGCGGATATCTTCCCAATCAATGGTGAGAAAGTATGAAAAAAATATGGAAGCATCTTTTTATTACAATATCAGCACTTAGGGTATTAGGTGTTTTGTTTTTTATTTGGTTAACCGCTCAAAATCCCGGTGAGACCATCGATTTAATGTTATATCGCTTAATAAAATAGCAGGTATTAATAATAAGTTAAGGGAGATTGTCACAATGGAAAATGGTCGCGTGAAATGGTTTAACGACAAGAAAGGTTTCGGATTCATTGAAAGAAAAAATGGACCAGACGTATTCGTTCATCATTCAAACATTGATGCTGCGGGCTTCAAATCTCTTAAAGAAGGCGATCGGGTAACATTTGAAGTAGAACAGGGGCAAAAGGGACCTTCCGCAGTAAATGTGAAGGTAGTTGAATAGTTGGCCCTGGGATAAGGACCAATATTTCATCACGCCTTTTTAAAAAAGGGAAAAGTTCCGTTTCTGCACTTGTAAAAAAAAGCGTGGTGACGATATCTCGCCATCACCATAAAGCCAAATAGGTATGAACGATGGATTTGGATGAAATCCCCAAGATCAGGGGCGATTTGTTCAGCCTTTATGCCCGTTATTTTCCGGCCCTTAAAGTGGCTCCCATGTCGGCCGAACCTATCCACATGGATAAGCGTATGGGCTTCCGACTGTTGCGCTACAAATACAAGGCAGACACGACCGCCAACCAAATAAAACTGCTAATAGTTCCCCATATTATCAACCGACCATACATCCTCGATTTAAGTGATGATGTGAGTGTGGTGCGCTTTTTATGCCGGCAAGGCATTGAGGTCTTTATGATCGATTGGGGATATCCTGAGAAAAGGCATAACGACATATCCTTTGCCCATTATACCGGCTATGTGGACCTTGGCGCCGGCTTAATGGAAACAGACGCGCCATTTATTTTGGGATATTGCACCGGCGGTATTATTGCATTGATCTGGGCCAGCCGTTTCCCGCAAAAGCCCAAAGCCCTGGCGCTGATGGCCACGCCGGTAGATTTTGCCGATTGGCGAGATCCGCGGCTGATTTGGGGCAAGTTGTTTAATGCCCGTCAGGTGGGTAAGCATTTCGGCAATATCCCTGGAGAATTGATCGATTTTATTGGTTTGCAGTTGTTTTTCCTTTATCTGCCCAAGTTTGCCATGGAACCGGAGTTTTGGGAGGAGTTTTGGGGTAGGGATGCATTTGGGAATAATTGGCGCAGGTGGCGCTGGCTGATGGATGCCCAGGCCATCCCTCGCGCTGCCTATGAGCAATTCATCGAAGATTGCTACCACAAAAACCTGTTGATTCAAAATCGCATGCTTGTAAATGGCCAAAGGGTGGATCTGACCAGGATAAGCTGCCCTGTACTCAATCTATATGACCGCTACGATCATATCGTGCCCCCCGAATCTGTGCGGGCCCTTGGCAGGGTTTACAGCGGAAATGGTTATCAGGAGATTGATTTTCCTTCATCCCATGTTGGGTTGGCGGCCAGCCGTAAGGCGCAAAACCATCTGTGGCCTCAGGTGGCCGCTTGGCTTAAGAAGAACAGAAAGCCAAAAATGCCTGCGGGAGCGACTACAAGCAATTAAAGCCACACCCATCTATGTTTTTTACCCTGGAAGGCCCAATATTATTACTCTTTTGATATGGTTTGAGTCTACACAGCCAAGGCCATTGTTATGCATCTGTCATATTTTCCTTAATTATCTTCGATAGTTCCCCCCCCCTTCTTTTCGGTAACATCTTTCTTAGACATCTCAACTAATTCATCCAGCATCACATCTTTCAGTACACCTTGAACATTGCATTTCTTTGGAGGTTGAATCTGATGCCTAAAGCCATTTGCAGGATAATTGTTCAGAAAAGGCACAATGTTAATTTTAGTATCACTGTAGTACACTCGTATTTCATAGATCTTTTCTTCAAAAGTTATTGGTCCTTTTATAAATAGTTTCATATTTCCCTCCTTTTGAAATGCTATAATCGAAATTGTTCTGGCTCTGCATTTTCAAAGCCCTCCTTACAGGCCTTCAATTCTTTGTCGATAGCGGACCATATTTTCATCAACTGTTCATCGTTCCATTCATACATCCGTTTATTAGAGCATTGCGATAAGCGTCTTAAACTATCGAGAACATTTTGAGTACGCTTCTGAGCAACGCGCTTGAACCGTTCTTCTTTTGTTTCACCTCTCATAGTTTTCTCCTTAATTTAAAAAAAACGCATGCTTGGACTAACGGCAACATTTAAAATGTAACATTAAAATAAATTAAATGCGCAAAAAATAATATATTTTACCTACATTATATTAAATATAATATATCCTTTTTGTGTTTTTTAAGCTTTTTTTGTTTTTATGATCCGCAATTTCATAGTGTTAAAGCCATTAGCTTGATCGTTGGTTGATGTATATTTCTATGCTGATTTTAGTCGGTTAACAAAGGATCTGAATATAGAAGGACCAACGTATTAAATATTGTGGCCTGCACAAGCCGCCTTAATTCGCTTATATCTCCGACACATCCATCCAATCTCCGGTAAGTAATTGGCACAACATGAGGCTGTTAACCTCATAAAATCGTCAATACCGGAGACTCAATGGGCCGCGCAAGCATCGCATATACAAATAAAGATTATGAATCGATCCGCAAGGAGCTGCTGGCCAAGATCCCACAGCTCACAGATCGCTGGACCGATTTCAACCATTCCGACTTGGGCGTGGTTTTACTGGAACTGTTCTGCGGTATCGGGGATATGTTGGCCTATTACCTGGACGTGCAGGCCGCCGAGGCCTTCTTGCCAACGGCCCGGCAGCGGCAGAACGTCATTGATTTGTGCAAGCTCATCGGCTACCGGCTTGATACACCTGTGGCCGCCACTACCACGCTTCAATTCAGCCTTTCCTCGCCCTTAGATACGGATCTGGTCCTTCCTGCTGGAACCGTCTGCCGTGCCTTGCTTGAAAACGGTCAAGCCGATTTCGAGACCGTGGAGGGCGGCCTGATTCCAAGAGGCGTTCAGACAGTGGACGTTTCTGCGCGACAGGGTGTCCGACGCACAGAAACCTTCACCGCCACCGGCCAACCCTTTCAGCGATATCAGCTGACCGGAGAGGCCATCGCCCAGGATTCGATAACTGTCAATATAGCGGAAGAAACCTGGACAGAGGTCGGCCATTTTCAGGGCAGTGCATCGAACAGCCTTCATTTTATGGCTGATACTGACGCCCTGGATATCACCACCGTAATTTTCAGCGACGGCCAAAACGGCGCGGTGCCGCTTTCAGGA
>JASFKE010000426.1:0-4512 GCA_050118795.1 Desulfobacteraceae bacterium
TTCTCTCCCGGGGTCAAAAATCCTGCGCCACTCATGGGCATAGGTAAAAATGTCCGGCGCCCTTGCTGGGTCAAAATAGGTTTTGCTGAACGGCTGCAAGGGGTGCTGGCAGGTCAACCGGGCCAGTAACCGATCCCCGCCGTTTTGCCCCGGCGCATGGAAACCGGCCGCTTTCCATCCGGCCGCCAGGTAGTCGCGCAGCTGGCTCACCAGCACCGAGGGCACGCAGGGGCTGTTGTCGCGCACGCTTTTGCCAATGTAGCTGATGTAGAGTTTTTCCCGGGCGGAGAGAAGGGCTTCCAGAAAAAGGTAGCGGTCATCTTCGCGCCGGGAGCGATCTCCGGGGCGGTAGTGCCCTGGAGCGGCCATCAGGTCGAAATCCGGCGCCGGACGGCTGCGCGGATACTGCCCGTCATTCATTCCCAGCAGGCAAACCACTTTAAAGGGGATGGCCCGCATGGGCATCAAGGTGCCGAAATTAACCATTCCAGCTAAAAAACGCTGGGATATGCTGGCATCGGTGAGCGCGGTCAAAATGGCGCTGCGCACCACGGGCAGCGTCAATTGATCCTCGAGACCCGCATCCGTACAGGCAGTCAACCATTGGACCAACACCTCTTCAAGCTCTTTTTGGATGAGCCGGTCCCGGCTGCCGGCGGGATCGAAAAAGTCTTTGGACAGGCCCAAGATCCGCCGGCACCACTCATCGGCCGTTGCCGGATGGAGCAGAAGCTGCCGGTACTTCGTAAGCTGCTCCAGCATGGCGGCCAGCGGGCCGACCAGCGCGGCTTCCAAACCGCCGACTTCATCATAAGGGGCAATCTGCCGCCAAGGCGCGTTTGTGCCCACCGCATACCCCAGCAGCATGCGGCGCAGCCCGAACAGCCAGGTGTTTTGTTCCAGCCCGGATGGCAGGTCAAAGCCCTGGCGATGGGCGCTGCTAAGCCCCCACCGAATACCGGCCCCCTCGATCCAGTCGTGCAGTCCGGGCAGATCCGCCTCCGCCAGTCCAAAGCGCTGCCGGAAGGCGGGAACCTCCAAAAGATCCATAATGTCGCCGACGGTGATGCGCAGATCCGGCAGCTGGAGCAATTTTTCAAGGGCGGCCAGCACCGGAACAGTGGCGCGTTCGGGGTGGTCTGCGATGGTAAACGGTATATATCGCCCATCGTTGGGAAGCAGATTGCCGAATACCGCCTCGATATGGGGGGCGTAGGCGCGGATATCCGGGGTCATGACAATGATATCGCGCGGTTTCAGATCAGGAAGCTGTTCAAACAAAGACAGGAGCTGGTCCTGCAGTATTTCAACTTCGCGCTGGCGGCTGTGGGCCAGTTGAAAGCTGATGGACCTGTCGTGGGGTGCCACCGATGGTTTTTCCTGATCCGCCGCCGGCAGTGGGTGCAGGTCCAGGATCGCCTGCTGCACCTGCTGCAGCAGATGACCCGCATGGCCCGGCGCTGCAAAGTCCCGGAACAGATCGATTTCAGCAAAGTTTTGCCGGTAGGCGTCGGGCCGGTCGTAACCGTAGAGCAGACCGATATAGTCGCGCCCCTGCTTGCCCCAGGCCGCCAGCAGCGGGTTGGCATGCTGGTGCAAAAGGTCCAGATCCAAATCCGGCGGCATTTGGGCCTTGCGCTGATGGCGGGCATGCTCGATGCGCAACAGCTCCCGGTCCTCGATAATATCGGCCCAATAATGGCGGCAGGGGTTGTGGACGAACATCAATACCTGACAGCAGCGGGACAGGGCATGCAGCGCATCCAGGATCTGTTTGGGCATGGAGCAGATTCCGAACACGATGATACGGCGCGGCAGAGCGGCAGGGCGCTTGGGTAAAGCGGCCAGTGATTTCAAAAAACGGTGATGCAGCTCGGCACGGCTGGCGCCGCGTTGGGGCCGGGGCACATCAGCCTGAATCCGGCGCCAGAGCTCAGCCTGCCACGCCTGGCCCTCCGGCAACGGTTCCATCACCCCGGTGGGGCTGCGCAGCTGATCTCTCCCCACCGCCCAATCCTCCAGCCAATCGGCGCGGTAGACCTGATACTGGTCGTACAGGTCGGCAAGATAGCAGGCGAGCTGATAGCGTTTGCGCAGATCATCATCGTCGGCCAGAAACTGCTTTAAAGGTGCAAAACGGTCATCTTCCAGCAGACAGGGCAGCAGCTTGAGCATCCGCCAGGTCAACCGCACCTTGTCATAGGCCGATTCGTAAGGGGTCTGCTCCTCACCCAGCACGGTGCGGTAGGCGCCCCACAAAAAGCGGGCCGGCAGCTGAAAATCGACGGCGGCGCTGATACCGCAGCCCTCATCGGCGGCCATGGCCAGCTTGAGCCATTGGGCCATGCCGTTGCTCTGGACAAGGAAAAGCTCATTTTCCAGCGGCCTGATCGGATGGTTGCGAATCCATTGCACAGCCACCTGCCGCAGGTCTTCCAGATGGTTTGAATGGAGGATCGAAAGGCCGGCCGTCAGCTCCGGCTCACCACTTACCGCCTCTATGCTCATCGGCGTCTCCTGCTGATATGACCCATCGCCATTGATGATTGCCTCTGCCGCAATGGTGTTGCAGGCTTCCAATTATCCGATTTCCAAGGTTACCTCAATAGACCATTTTGCAGGATTAGGTCAAAATTGTCGAACAAAACCGATGGTATGAAATGAGGCTCATTGTATCAGGGTTTTGCAGTCAAATAATAAATCAAACAGCATTCAATGGTTGGATTTGAGATAGTTCTTTGCTGTAACGCTGTGCTGAATCCCATAGGTCCCATGAATGCTGCACATTCAACCAGAATTCGGGCGAATTGCCGAAAAGGCGAGACAATCTCAGAGCCATAGCAGGGCTTATAGCACGTCGTTCTCTTAAAATTTCATTAATCGTTTGGCGTGATACACCTAAAGCCTTTGCCATGGAAGTCGTGCTTAGATCATAGTCCGGCATGAAATCCTCTCTAAGCATTTCGCCGGGGTGTGTTGGCCGGATTTCTCGCTTTGATGTATTAGGGATAGCCATTGTTTTAATCCTTAATGAAAATCGGTAATCTCAACATCGTAGGCATCGCCTTCGATGAAACGGAAACAAATTTGCCACTGGTCATTTATCGATATTGAATATTGCCCCTTCCTATCGCCTTTAAGAGCATGAAGTCTGTTGCTGGGGGGCACCAGAAGGTCATTAACGTCATTTGCATAATGGATAAATTCTAAACGCCTTATTGCCCTTCGCAATAAATCAGAAGGTAGGCGTTTTGATTTGCCAGTACGGATGCGCTCTTTGGTGCTTTTGACATTGAACTCTTTGAAACCGAAATCGGTCGATAAAAAATTATCCCTGTTGTGGGTCTGCAGAATGTTTGGGGCTAAATTTAGCATGGTCACTGATATTTCTGAGGATCGTATATAAAAGTTGTATTTTTAAAATAATTTGTTAGACTTGATAACAAACAGAGCAACGCCGAACTTTTTATACTTAAATTCAGGGATTAAAAAGATGAAATCCGTCATGTGCTCAAAAACATTCGCATTATTTGCAATGTTGCTATACATGCTTTGCGGATTCAGCCTCTTTCTGCTTTCTCAAAACCATTGCTTCGCTTACGCCTCAATTTTTTCAGACCCACACGACGATTTTTCTGCACATGACGTGATAAGTAACGGAGAGGAAGCATCGAACGATGAAAAATTCAAATCGACGGTCACAGGCTTTACACTCTCACAATACCTTCATCCCGATATTAAAGAAAAAAACTGTCAGCCCTTTATATTTATCATTCTGAAACAAATTGACAGATCCCATTTCAGTTTAAGGTCCCCTCCCATTTTTAGTTCATAGAATCGCACGGTAACCGCTCATTCTAAAAAGCAAACCAAGTGGTTTTCGTCTTTCACTTCGGCTTATCAATCGGGCCGCCGGCGGTCGTAACGTTATAGCGATCAGTTTTTTAATTGCTTTAAAGGAAGTAAATATGGAAGGTGTAGGATGAAATCCAAGACCGTAAGAGAATTCATGGTGCCGATCGAAGAGTATGCAACCGTTGGGGAAGATGCCACTTTGATAGATGCGGTGATGGCGCTTGAAAAAGCTCAACTGGAATTTAATCAAACGCGTTATCGGCATCGCGCGATCCTGGTATTGGATGAGAGCAACCATGTCATCGGAAAAATCAGCCAGCACGATGTGATCAAGGCCCTGGAACCGCACTACAAAAAAATAAGGTCGCGAGATCACGAAGCGCTCAATCGTTTCGGTTTGAGTGATTTCTTCTTTAGAGCCGCTATGGAGGAATACAGCTTCTGGGACACACCGCTGCAGAATCTTTGTGAAAAGGCCGCCGGGCAAAAAGTCGAAGATTTTATGTATATGCCGTCGCAGGGCGAATTCGTTGAAGAAAATTCCACCATGGATGAGGCCATACATCGGTTGATATTGGAAGAACACCACTCTTTGCTGATAACCAGAGGAAAAGAGATTGTCGGTGTTTTAAGACTGGTGGATGTATTTGAGATGGT
>JASFKE010000427.1:0-4500 GCA_050118795.1 Desulfobacteraceae bacterium
GGCGAGGCCGTTTACAAAGCGCGGACCGAGGCCCTGAAGCGCCTGGCGACAATGGCCCCGCAGTCCTCGCGGTTGCAGGAGATGGCCAGGGAGGAAAACATTGCTTTGCCCCCCGCGCCCGATGACTGTATTCGATGCCGTTTATGTGTCCGCGTATGCAAAGAGATCGTGGGACAGGAAGCCCTGCGCATGGAAAAGCGAGGGGATTACATGCAGGTGACGCCCAATCCCGGAAAATGTATCGGCTGCGGCACCTGCGCCAATATATGCCCCACCCACGCGATCAAGGTCTTCGACCGAGGCCCCCTGAGGACGGTTTGTAAAGCGGAGGTGATTTTCGGCCAGCAGCCCCTGGAGCGCTGCCAGGGATGCGGCAGATATTACGCCACCGAAAAACAGGTCGATCTGGCCGAAAAACGAACCGGTCCGCACCCCCAGGTCAAACGGTACCACCACTGCTGCCCGGCCTGCGCCAAGCTGTTCTCGGACAGGCTCCAGGTGATTAAAAAACGTCCCCCAAAGCAGAGGTTTGATATAACCTGAAACTTAGCCGGAGTATAGTTGGACCGCAGATGGGGATGAACGAAAAGCAGAAAAGAACACAAATGCTTTTCGTCAGAATAGAACGATAAGGAGAGGCAGCAACCATGTCAAAAACTTCAGTTTACAGTGTATGCGGTATGTGTACGGTACGTTGTCCCATCAAGGTGCATGTGGACAGCGGGCGGGTCTCCTTCATTGAAGGCAATCCCCATGTCCCTGCCATGAACGGCGCCGTTTGCCCCCGGGGGGCCGCCGGAACCGCATTGATCAATGATCACGAACGTCCCCAGACCCCTCTGATTCGGGAAGGGGAACGCGGAGAGGGCAAATGGCGCAAAGCCTCCTGGGATGAAGCCCTTGACTACGTTGCCCAGCGCCTCACCCAAATCAAAGAAGAACACGGGGCCAAAGCCATCGCCCTGTCAGACCGCAGCGGGCCGTTCAGAGATATCCACCGCGCCTTTTTGCGCGGCCTCGGAACCCCCAACTACAACAACCACGACTCATCCTGCGCCCGCAATGTCCAGCACGCGGCCCTGTCCCTCACCGGCATGGGGCGCAAAGCCGTGGCCTACGATTTTAAAAACGCCCGCCACGTGGTGCTGCAATTCAGAAATATCTTCGAAGCCATCAATGTGCAGGAGGTCAATAACCTGATGGCGGCCATGGAAAAGGGCTGCAAGTTGACCGTTATCGACATTCGGGTCAACATCTCCGCCACCAAGGCCACCCGCTTCATGCAGATCAGACCCGGTACCGACTATGCTTTCAACCTGGCGGTGATTCATGAAATTCTGAAGAAAAGGCTCTATAATGAACGTTTCGTCGATCGTCACATTGAAGGCGTCAAAGAGCTGGAGCAGTTTGTCCAGCCCTACACGCCCCAGTGGGCCGAACAGGAGACCGGTATAGAGGCCGCCCGGATCAAAGCTTTTGTCAAAGAGCTGGCCTCTGCCGCCCCGGCTGTCATCTGGCACCCCGGATGGATGGCCGCGCGATATACCGACTCCTTCTATATCTGCCGCACCATTTACATCATCAATGCCTTGCTGGGGTCTTACGGCGCCAAGGGAGGACTGCCCTTTGTCAACAAACCCGGCGATGTGGGCCGCAAAGGATTGAACAAGTTCATGGACCTCTACCCCAAACCCGAAGGCAAGCGCGCCGACGGCGTGGGCTGGCGCTATCCCCAGTTTGAGCAGGGCCCGGGCCTGGCCCACCTGCTCTACGAAGCCATGGAGACCCAGGATCCCTATCCGGTCAAGGCCTATATCGCCTACCGCCACGACCCGCTGATGGGATACCCGGACCCCGAACGTCTGAAAAAAAAGTGGGAGAAACTAGAGCTGCTGGTCTCGGTCACCTTCAGCTGGTCGGACACCGCCTGGCACTCCGACGTGGTGCTGCCCCTGTCGCCCTATCTGGAGCGAGAGAGCATCATCGTCACCAAAAACGCCCTCAAGCCCCAGTTCTTCGTTCGCCACCGCTCAGTGGAGCCGCGCTACGACACAAAGGCCGATTGGGAGATCGTCTCCGGTCTGGCCAAACGTATGGGACTTCAAGAGCTGGCCTACGAGACCATTGAAGATCTCTGGAACGATCAATTGGCCGGCACCGGGGTTACCATCGAAGACTTTAATGCTACCGGCATGGTCTCCCTGGCCGCCAAACCCCTCTACCGGGACGAAGATGACATCAAGTTCAAAACCCCCAGCGGCAAGATCGAAATCATCTCCCAAAAATTGGAAGAGAACGGCCTGCAATCCCTGAAACCCTACCGGTCTCCCGACACCCCGCCCCAAGGTCAGTTCCGCCTGACCTTTGGCCGCTGCGCCCTGCACACCCAGGGCCACACCGTCAACAACCCCATACTCGCTGAACAGATGGCCGAAAATGTCCTCTGGATCAATGCGGGCGCAGCCGAAAAGCTGGGCATCGGCAACGGCGATACCGTAGATGTCAGCCAAGACGGCTACACCGAAACCATCACCGCCAAAGTCACCCCCATGATCCACCCCGAAGCCGTCTTCGTCATCCACGGCTTCGGTCACAAACTACCGCCGGAAACCCGCGCTTTCGGCAAAGGCCTGGCCGACAACAAATTCATGAAGGGCGGGCTGAAGAAATGGGACCGGGCCGGCGGCGCCATCGCCTACCAGGAGCACTTCGTGGAGGTGAAGAAAACCTCTTAAGCAATTGTATAGATTAGTTAAAATAAGGGCGCAGCTCCTGCTTGACCATCTCCTTGGTGATGAAGTCGGAAATCACCACGCCGTGGTGGACATTGCTCTCCGACACGTTTTCGAAGTAGTCGATCAAGCGCCCGTTTATGTCGTTTGATACGATGGGGATGTTCGGGATTCCCAAGATTTTACGAACGCCGCTTGTAAAGTTAAGAAAGAGCGTTCCACTCGTATCCCACTGGGCCGAAGAGAGTTTATTGCGAATCTCGGACCACTTGTTGTTATTGGTGTACATGTTCACGTTGTAGTAGTCCTGAACATCAATGGCAATACCACGGGTGTCGTAACAAGTGAATGCATCGTTGTCCGACCAATCAGTGACATCGATTCCACCGGAGGTCCAGAACGAGCCTGAGAAGCGACGGAGCAGTACAATTTTTCCGCGCACATCGCCCACCAGAGGAACATAGCTGTGGCGCCACCAGTAGCTGCTGTAGTCTGAATCTGTTGCATAGGTGACGAAGGTCTCTTCGAAGGAGCGGGTATTGTTGGCGGAGGTATACTCCTGGGAGACCTCCATCATTACGACTTCGCTCGGATTCTCCGCAAGGAAATCCGTCACCTGGATCAGGACGTCGTCGAAATTTAAATGTTGGTAGACCGCCCCATGGTGAACCACAAGAGAATCCCCATAATGGCGCAGCCGGATATCGAGGTAGCGAACCCCAATGTCAAGTTGTTCGCCGATGGATAGATCCTGGCATTTCGCAACTCCGGGAAAGGGTTCATGGGTGGCGCCGGAATCGTGGGTGCCGGGGATTGTCAGATCGGAGAGGCTGGCGGAATCATCTACATAAGCCATCCACTGGCCAAGTTCATTGTCCAGGTCCAGCGCCACACCCAAAGAAGGTATGAAGCAAGTCGATAATACCAATGCAAACAGAGTCAAAGCGCGCAATACAGTTTTCATGAGGAGCTCCTTCGCTAAAGCGTGAACCATCATTAAAGGTATGCCCTGGCCCTGGCCCAATCCAGGGCGGCAAAGCGATCACCTGCAACCTAATAAATGCGGGAATAGGGATATAAAAAAGAGTCTACCCGCGGCTGTCCATGGACCTGACTCAACCGATGCCCGCGATCACGATCCACCGCCGGCAAACTCTTCCATTATTTCTGAATTGAACTATCCTGGTGGGGTTTGATCTTTTTTGAAAAGGAAGTCAAGGATAAATGGACGACTGAGTTTAATTCCACAGCTTATACTACGGCTGCACCCTTTCCGCCTTGACTCTGACGCCCTAAAGACTTTTGCAACGATGGGGATAAGAGTAAAAAAGGGCCGCTCCCATTGGAAGCGGCCCTTTTTTTACTGCCTGGGTACTATTATAACGTCTGCCCGGATGATGCGCCGGTGACCGAGATGACAATGTCGCCCTTGTAGGTGCCGGCCTCGACGGCGGTCTCCTCACCGTCCACCGTCATGGTGACTTTCCGGCCTTCGGGTGCGGCCAGTGTTGCCCCGCCGGCGATGGTCAGGCTGGTCACATACGAGGTGCCGGTGACGGTCCAGGTGGATCTATCGTCCAGTGACACAATGACGCCGTTGTTGACGGCCGGACCGGGCGTATTGGTGACTTCGCCCAGGAGTTTGTAATCTTCAGCGGTGATGCTGCTTTTGGCGTGCCTGGCCTGGGATGCAGTGATGACGCCGGTAATATTGGTATTCTCAAAGGTAAGCACCATGTTCTTCCCGGAAGCGGCGGGGCCGCCAGGG
>JASFKE010000428.1:0-4485 GCA_050118795.1 Desulfobacteraceae bacterium
GATGTTGCATGCACATCGGGTGTGGTAATGGTGGGGGTGCTGCTTGCCGAATCATCGATGGTGGCTGTGGAACCACTGATCTGGGTCCATTGATAACGGCTCACGCCGACGCCTTCGGGGTCGGATACGCTGACCACCGAAAGGGTCACGGCAGCCAACTCTTCGGCTACGGCATCATCCCCGGCCTGAACTATAGGCGGGGTGTTGTCCGGTTCGATACCGATCACCATGATTTGGTTATTTTCGACATCCC
The DNA here is from genome assembly GCA_050118795.1 of Desulfobacteraceae bacterium. Lineage (GTDB taxonomy): Bacteria > Desulfobacterota > Desulfobacteria > Desulfobacterales > Desulfosarcinaceae > JARRKU01. The sequence goes on from JASFKE010000428.1 coordinate 254, forward strand.
AATTAATTCCGGATGTGTTAAAATCATTGTCATCGGTGACGTCATAGTAGGCATCATAATTTCCATCCCAGCCGAAATTGATATGCACCTTGTCGGCGACGCCTTCCTGATAGCCGTCAATGACAACCTCATGCCAGCCGCTTGGTGATCCTATGGAAAAAATGATGGGCCGCGGTGGGTCCTGATCCAGTTCATTTTTCATGATTGAAAACCACTGCGCCGCTGAATAATCCGACATTACAAGGCGATTGTTCGACGCGTCCATGGTTTTGTATTTGAAATGGGTGTCGAGCACTTCGTCGGCCCAACGGGCGCTCGCAGAGCCGCCGGCCGACTCGGGGCATCCAAAGTCCATCTCCGCGGATACAGCCAGATAGTAGATCAACTTTGAGACGGCATCCTTTTGGCCCGCTGTGGTTCCCGCCGCCGTCAAATCGTTTGGCATCTCGCTCCATTGATAGGCTTCGGTATTTGAAAAGTCGACGCCGAGGTCCGCCTCGACGCTGTTGCCCACCCAGGTGTAGGCGTGTGTTCCCTCCCCGCCCGAGGATTGGGGCGGCCACTGCCAGTACTTTAGCACCTGCGCCCATGCCGTGGCCACACACCCCGTAAGGGTATGTCCGCTGGCGCAGCTGTCATCAGGTGTTTCAAGGTTATAGGGCGTATCTTGACCCCACGCGGTTGCAAGCAAAGGGGCAACCGTTGCGCCCCGAACAATATCTGAAGTGCCGCCGTCGCTGCCATCAATAAGGCTGCGGGAGGCGTCATCGCCGGCATCATCACCGCCCAATCGATCGAAATAAGCCCAGGCATTGTCGATGCGACCGGAGGTGCCCGTCGAGCCGGATGCGCCCCCCAGTGAATCTGCACGCTTTTGTAAATCCGAGGCCGCTTCGGCCCTGGCATTTAAACGACCGACCATCCATGACTCAATGGTGCTGGGGTTGTCGGCCCGGTTCACGTCAAAAGTGGCTCGCGTGGAGTAAAAAGGGACGGGGCTTAAATTGTCGTAAGCGCCAATTATGACATATCCACTTGGATTAACACTAAAATGAAATGCCGACGGTTCACCGTCCCGGTATAGGATGACAGGGGCCGCCAGGAGAGGAGACAGGGACCCGTTCCAACTTCCAAAAATGGCAATATGGTGCCGAACCTGACCCTGGGCAACCCGGTGGGCCGATTCGGGTGTCACGCTGCCGCTCCAGGCCACCGATGCAGAAAATAGAGCGTACCCCGTAAAAATAACAACTTGCCGCAGAACTTTTGTGCTTAATCGGCCCCATTTCCTATTGAATTTGAGACGGATCATCTATCCATACCTTGGCGCTGAGCCGACATGCGCCCATGACAGGCATTTTCACCACGGCCAGCCGCCCCCTGATGATGATTGGGGAGTTTTTCTTTTGTAAAACTTTGGAAAACATCGTCCGACTGTCGGAACTTTTGATCCAGACCTCTATGGATTTACCTTTTCGATCAATCAGTCGGAACTTTTCATATGGCAGGCTGGGGTATCGCTCTTTATGGAATATGTTGTCCGGATCCACATAACCGACAATGGTGACCCACCTATTTTCCCAGGCGGCGGCAGAGTCGCAGCTCGATGGGATACCGCAATAATCGAAAAGCGCCGCCAGTGTCATCGGCGCTTTTTCCCGGGACCTCTCCCCTGTCGTCGCACAGGCCACCATGGCCCAGGACAAAATCCCGAAGATAACAACGATCCACCAATGTTTGTTTATCGATGCAGACATAATCCACTCCCTAAACGCCTAAAGGAGCTATCGTCAAAATTGGTCCAGAGTTGAGGATATTTTTGAAGTCAGGTGGGTATCAATTAATATATCAAGGAGTTGAGCCCTATCGATTGACTAATCAGATACTTATGCTATTAAAGTAAAACCGTTGGCAATGTTGGATCTTCAGATATATAATGGGAAAATTGATGAATTGAGCCAAAAAACGTTCGCAATTCGAGATCTCCTCAGAAAATATATAGCGCCAGGATGAAAATGGAAAGGAGTAAAATGCCATGGACTTTTTTTGCAGCAAAGATTGTCCAGATCTGTGCGGGGTGAAGATCGATTATAAAGACGGTCGCTATACCTTTCAGGGTAAACCTGAGATATGGAGCGATCCGGGTTTTGTGTGTGCTAAATTCAATATATATGCCCAACGTGAGATCAACAATGGTCTGTGTTCCTGGCAACTGATAGATGGCAATAGAAAAAAGATGCCCGATCGTGAAAAAGCCATCGAGGCATTGGCCGATTTTCTTACCCACTTCAGGAATAAAAAGATTCTATACCTGCGCGGTTCCGGCAGCTTGGCATACAACATGGCCTGCTGGGATCTGCTCTTTTCGAAATTTTCCAACTGTTGGACTGTCAGTGGGGGAGTGTGCGACAACACTGGCTGCTGCGCCGACCAGATGGATTTCGGGGTGCTGCATAATCCTGCTATCACCAACCTTGAGCAGGCCGACACTATCATTCTTTACGGTAAGAATGCCCATGCCACCAGCCAGCATCTTTATGTCTATCTGAAACGGTTAAAAAAAAAAGGAAAAGTTATCATCTATGTAGATCCCGTACAGACGGAGACAGCCAGGTTAGCCGATCGATATATTATGCTTCGCCCGGGTTGCGATGGTTTGCTAGCCTGTGCTCTTCTCACTGCGGCCGGGCTGGAAGACGGCCATGATATTGACCGGCTTTTGACCAGGAGCGGTGTCAGCCATGAAGATTTCGTTTATATGCTTGACCGTGTGCAAAATGGCAGAACAGCCCATATCAAGGGTGTCAGCATTCAACGTCACAGCAACGGTGCGAACAGCTATCGCTGGATCAATCGCTTGGCCGTCAAGACGGGCTCCATGGATCTGCTCTATTTCGGTCACGGCTCCAAACGGTTCTGGAAATCTCCTGAAGTTTCATTTGCCGACCACTTACCGGTGGAGCAGATCCCCGGGGCTTTAGCCAAAGGCGAGTTTGATCTTTATGTCAATATTGCCGCCAATCCGGCCATGACCTATCCTGACGCCAACCTTTGGGCCCAGGGACTGAGCCGCACTTCAACCTTGGTCGTGGACACCAATCACAGCCGTACCACCGAGCAGGCGGATTTCTTTCTAAAGGTAGGTGGTATGTTCAGCCAGGCCGATTTTATGGCCAGCTATTTTTTCAACCATGAAGGCACCAGGAATAGATTGACCACTGAGCTAAGTGATTTAGAGGCGGCTCAGATGCTGGCTGGTAAATTGGGGATCGAATTTACGTTTGGTAAACAGGAGCAACTTAGAGTGAAGCCCGAGCGCCGAGGGCAGTATTCCAATTCATCGCTGTCACTTGCAATGCCTCCAACAAGTCGTAAACTTCAGCTCCTAACCGCTTCTCATCGTTCTTATCTCAACTCACAGATCTTGCCGGGAATGGAAAAGGGGCTGCAAGTGATCCACATCAACCCTGACGATGCAAAGGGTCTAGGAGTCGAGTCAGGAGATACGGTGCGGGTGACCGGCCCTGGGGGCAATTTTAACGCCGATGCTTTAATCACAGAGATGATCGCACCCGGCGTAGTAATGTGCTGGAAAAATATTCCTATGGTAGAGGGCGTTTGCAACTGTGCCATCCACAACAAGACAACAGACGCCGGCTCAGGGCTTGATTATTACTCTTGGTTTGTTACCATTGAGAGAGTTTCATGAATCATATCTGCAAAAAAAATTAGCTATCAAACTTTCTTGCAGGCAAGAAGGCTAAGATGACTTCTCGTTTTGCACGAATACCTTCTTTTGTCCGTTCAAAGAGTCCCATATTTATCAATTTATTGACGTCACGGACCATCGTTTTTCTGGTTTTTTTTGCATAGGCCGCAGCCATTCGAGTACTGATTTCCGGAATTTTGGATATGCGTATGGGGTCATCGGTCATGAGTGATAAATCCAGTGCTAAATGCCTTTGTCGCACAGCGGCCCCTGATGTTTGATCCTTGAACATCTCATGAACATAATTGCGCCAAACGATATCCCATTGTTGAAGACGTATGATATCGAGCTGTTCTTTTAGCTGATCAACAAAACCAGTAGAGGCGTATTTAATAAAATCTGAAATATTCCCTTTCGTTTTGATGGTTTTATCTAACTGTCTATAATATTCTGAGCGCGTCTGGTTATAAAAATTGCTTAGTAAGTGCGCAGCAGGTGTCGGAATACCAGCTTCTAATAAAAT
>JASFKE010000429.1:0-4481 GCA_050118795.1 Desulfobacteraceae bacterium
TTTTCTCTCCCGGGCTCAGTTGGGGATGGACTTTGGTATTAAGCGGGGGGGGATGAAGGGCAAAAGCATGCCCTGGTAACGTTGCAGGTGCCGGAGGACTTCAGATCCTTCGTTGCCGGAGGTTCGCAGTATTATCAATACGGCTTCACCTCCGGTCGCCTTGACTCTGAAGCCCTCCGGCACCTGCAACATGTTGGCGCCGGTTGGAGGAGTTCAGATGCAGCGTTGCCGTTAGGTTCGCAGTATTGGCATACGGCTTCACCATAGAAATATAATTTCATACGGTAGGATTGCATCATGCCTGAAGGAACACTTTGTAACAAACAGACGGTGGATACGGAAGAACAACTGCATGCCTTGTTGGCGGATAAGAGCGGCAAGTTGTATTATGAAGAGATGAAATCACTGGACGTGGACAGTGATGCGCTCTGGGCCGCCATTCAAAAGAGCTTAAAATCTCGATTGAAGACCTGGCTTGAGATCTGTGCCCATTGCGGTATGTGTGCCGAGAGCTGTTTTTTGTACCTTACGGACGACCGTAATCCGGAACAGGTCCCCTCCCACAAAATTCAGTCCACCCTGGGTGAGCTGGTCAAGCGCAAAGGGAAGGTGGATAACGAGTTCATGCGTTATGTCATGGATACCGCCTGGTCCAAGTGCACCTGCTGCAACCGATGTGCGCTCTATTGCCCCTTCGGTATCGATATGGGCGTCATGTTCGGCTATTTAAGGGGGCTTTGCTATTCCCAGGGATTTGTACCGTGGGAACTTAAGATCGGTGCGGGCATGCATCGCATCTACCGGGCCCAAATGGACGTCACCACAGAGGATTGGACCGAAACCTGCGAGTGGATGTGTGAAGAGTGGGAAGAGGACTGGCCCGGCCTGGAATTTCCCATCGACAAGCCCAATGCCGATATTATCTATACGGTCAACGCCCGTGAAGTAAAGCACTACCCCGAAGATTTAGCTGAGGCCGCTGTGCTGTTTCATCTGGCCGGAGAGAACTGGACCGTGCCCAGCGAAGGCTGGGAAGAGACCAGCCTGGCCATGTTTGCCGGTGATTGGGCCGCATGCAAAATGCAGGTGGAGAGCGTTTACGAGGCCATGGATAAACTTAAACCCAAGCGTATGGTGGTCACCGAGTGCGGCCACGCCTACCGGGCAACGGTTTTGGAAGGTCCCTACTGGGCGGGCTTGAAGAGCGGCAAGACGCCCATCGACAGCTTCCACTATGTGGAGTGGGTAGCCGAGGCCCTGCGCACCGGAAAACTAAAAATTGATCCGGAGAAAAAGATTAAAGAGCCGGTGACCTATCAGGATTCCTGCAACTATATCCGCAACGGCGGACTTTCTGATTGTGCCCGGGAGATCATGAGCTATATCGCCGAAGATTTTCGTGAGATGTCCCCCTGCAGAGAACACAATTTCTGCTGCGGCGGTGGCGGCGGATTCAACGGTATCGGTCTTTATCGGCAACAGCGCAACAGAGGGTTGCAGACCAAGCGCGATCAAATTCTGGCCACCGGCGCCAAACTGGTTATTTCACCGTGCCACAACTGCTGGGATGCTTTACGGGATATGGAAGAAATTTATAAGATTGGAATACGGTGGTCGTTTCTTAAACCCCTGCTGCTCAAGATGGTGGTGGTTCCCGATCACCTGAAGCCGCCGGAAGAGTAAACCCAAGATATGCTATAAAAATGGACCATGCCGGCTCCCAATTGTGTAGAGCCGGCATGATGGAAACTATTCTTCTTCCAGCGCCTCAAGAACGCGATTTGGCAAGTCCGATGGTGTTCAATGCCTCCTCCATCTCATCTAAAATCTTCGGATCATCGATGGTGGCAGGCATTTTCCACGCTTTGTTGTCTGCAATTTTCTGTATGGTGCCTCTTAAAATTTTTCCTGATCGGGTCTTGGGCAGCCGTTTAACCACGGTGGCGGTCTTGAACGAGGCCACCGGACCGATGCGGTCCCGCACCATCTGGATGACCTCCGTGACGATATCTTGTTTTGGACGTTCAACGCCGGCGTTAAGCACCAGAAAGCCTACGGGCACCTGTCCCTTGAGTTTATCGTCCACCCCCAGCACCGCGCATTCGGCCACCTCGGGGTGGTCTGCCAGAACCTCTTCCATGGCACCGGTGGAGAGGCGATGGCCAGCCACATTGATGATGTCGTCGGTACGCGACATGATGTAGGCATATCCGTCATCATCGATAAATCCGGCGTCGGCCGTTTTATAATACCCCGGGAACTCATCCAGGTAGGACTCGATATAGCGTTGATCATTTTGCCACAAGGTGGGCAAGGCCCCCGGCGGGAGAGGCAATTTTACCACCAGTGCGCCGATCTCTCCCGGTTTCATTCGCTCGTTGTTCTCCGGGTCCAGCACCTGTAAATTCCAACCCGGCGCCGGTTTTGTGGGCGAGCCCTCTTTGACCGCGAAGTCATGCAGCCCCATGCAGTTGGCGCAAATGGCCCAACCGGTTTCCGTCTGCCACCAGTGATCGATGACCGGTACGCCAAGATTGGTTTGGGCCCACTTAAGGGTATCCGGATCGGTGCGCTCACCGGCCAAAAAGAGGTATTTGTAATTGGACAGATCGTATTTTTTGATCAATTCCCCTGTGGGATCCTGCTGCTTGATAGCCCGCAAGGCGGTAGGGGCAGTGAACATGCTTTTGACCTTGTGCTGCGCAATAACCCTCCAAAAGGCCCCCGCATCCGGTGTAAACACCGGTTTGCCTTCATACAGAATGGTCGTGCAGCCGGCCAGCAAAGGCGCATAAACGATATAGGAGTGGCCCACCACCCAGCCCACATCCGATGCCGCCCAGAAAACGTCACCGGCTTCGACATTGTAGATGTTTTTCATGGTCCATTTCAGGGCGACGGCATGACCACCGTTGTCACGTACCACGCCTTTGGGCTGCCCTGTGGTACCTGAGGTATATAAAATATAGAGGGGATCGGTAGCATCCACGGTAACGCACTGAGCGGGTTCGGACATTGCCACGGCATCCACCCAGTCGATGTCGCGGTCGGCCACCATATTGGCGCGCTCCATGGAGCGTTGTAAGATGATGCATTTGCCTGGTTTGTGTTTGGCCATATCGATGGCGCCGTCCAGCAACGGTTTATACGGTATGATCTTTTTAATTTCGATCCCGCAGCTGGCCGAGACAATCACTTTGGGTTTGGCATCATCAATACGGGTAGCCAGCTCATTGGAGGCAAAACCGCCAAACACTACTGAGTGCACCGCTCCGATCCGGGCACATGCCAACATGGCAATGGCGGCTTCCGGTATCATGGGCATATAGATAATGACCCGGTCGCCTTTTGCCACCCCCTGGTCCTTGAGGAGACCGGCAAAGCTGGCCGTTTCATCGCGGAGCTGGTTATAGCTGTATATCCTGATGTTGTCGGTCACCGGGCTGTCATATATTAAAGCCGCCTGATCTCCGCGTCCATTTTCGATGTGGAAGTCCAATGCGTTGTAGCAGGTATTGAGTTGGCCACCACTAAACCACCGGTAGAAAGGTTTGTTGCTGTCATCGAGCACTTTGTCCCACCGTTTGGTCCATGCGATATTCTCGGCCGCTTCACCCCAAAATTCATCGGGCGCATTGATGGATCGGTCGAAAGCGGTTTGGTATGCATTGGTCATGGCCTTCCTCCTTAGTTAAGCGCGATTTTTGCCTGGCGTACGTTATACCCGGAATACCAGCTCCGGATCCAGGCCAGGGAACCTAATGTAGCTAAACTCATTTTAAACGACTGAAAGTGTCGTGTTCTGGGCTGAAGGGGTACCCGGCAGATTCAATTTACGCTGTGTTGAATGGCTCTTAAGTCAGTGTGACCACAACTTAGATTCAGCGTGAAGCATTTAGTGGGTGCGCTATTTTCCTGGTACCAATACCACCATAAAAAAGTGGACATATAAAGTCAAGATAAAAAAATGAATGGAATCCAGTGTATGAATAGCAGTGCTTATTTTAAATAGAGAATTAGCGGATGCGACAGGTCGGCACCCAGGGGATCACAGCCGATTTGAATCGTTTCATTCGATCCGGTGATATGGCGCCACGGTTGTCGTCAAAAAATTTTGTGTTTAGTACCCTATCGGGGCGAAACGGCTGCAGGATATAGCGGCGGGCATTTTGAATTTCCCGGGCGATTCGCACCAAAATGGCTTCATCCACAAAAGGGGGTACGCACGTTGTGCGGAATTCATAATCCACCGCTGCGGCCATGATGATGCCAATACTTTGTTTCACCTTCGGGCCGACGCCACGATTGCAAAGGGGAGGGCCATAGTTTTCAATGCTGGACTTGATGTCCATGGCGATGTAATCCACCAGTTCATCGTCGATGACGCTCTTGAGAATTTCAGGGCGGCTGCCGTTGGTGTCCAGCTTGACCGCCAGGTTTAGACTCTTGATCCCGCGGCAAAGTTCGGGTAGATGGCGCCA
>JASFKE010000430.1:0-4480 GCA_050118795.1 Desulfobacteraceae bacterium
ATAGCAATACGACTTCACCTCCGGTCGCCTTGACTCTGGAGCCCTCCGGCCTTTCCAACCTTTAGTACTGGATCCCTTTGGTTTCTTTCCATATGCAAACTGCAGATCCCGCGTTGCCGGAGGTTCGTAGTATAGCAATACGACTTCACCTCCGGTCGCCTTGACTCTGGAGCCCTCCGGCCTTTCCAACCTTTAGTACTGGATCCCTTTGGTTTCTTTCCATATGCAAACTGCAGATCCCGCGTTGCCGGAGGTTCGCCGTAGTAATTTACTGCGAACCTTTGCCAACGCTGGATCTGGCGCCCTAAAGGCTTTTGCAACGATGGGGTTACTTGCCCTTGGCGTGGCGGACCAGGTGGCCCAATTCGGGGAGGATTAATTTGTTGCAGGCCAGTTTGCAGGCATTCAGGCTTCCGGGGATGCAAAACACCAGGGCTTTGCCGATGAGCCCGGCGCAGGCCCTGGAAAGGATGGCGGCCGAACGGATCTCTTCATAGCTCAATTGGGTGAACAGAATGCCAAAGGCGGTCAACTCTTTGGCAAACAAAGGTTTGATCGCTTCAATGGTCACATCGTAAGGGGTGATACCGGTGCCGCCAGTGACGATGACGGCTTGGGGAGAGGGATCTGCGATAATCTTCGTCACCGCTTGCCCAATGGCGTCGGCGTCATCGGTCACGACTTGATGGGCCACAATGTGATGGCCCTGTTCAGCGGCGCATGCAGCCATCCAATGGCCGCTCTCATCCGTGGCCAGGCTGCGCGTCGTTGAAACCGTTAAAATGGCGATCTTTACAGATTGCGGTGCACCGTGGCGATGTTCTTCATGTCCCATGATGAGCCGTTAGGATTCCCCCGAAGTTGACAAGGTCACTTGATCTTCTCCATCGCACTCTTGGAGCAGGACGTTGACCATCTCCGAGCGTTGGGTTTTGATGCAATGCCCGGTGTAGTTGCTCTGAATGGGTAGTTCCCGGTGCCCCCGGTCCACAAGGACAGCCAATTCAATACGGGACGGCCGTCCGAAATCAATGGAAGCATCCATGGCGGCGCGAACCGTCCGACCGGTAAAAAGAACATCGTCCACCAATATGATCTGTTTGGCATCGACTGAAAATGCGATGTCCGTAGTCTTGACCACAGGTTGAGCAGTCAACTGGGTCCAATCGTCACGATAGAGCGTAATGTCGATTTCACCCACGAGCACTTCGCCGCCATTAGAGGCCTCAATAGCTTTTTTAAGGCGACGGGCGAGAAAAACGCCACGGGTATGGATACCGATCAATGCAACGTTATGGGTGCTGTTATGAACCTCAAGTATTTCACGAGCCATTTTTTTGAGGATTCGGTCGATCTCCTTAGCATCGAGAATCTGTTGGGACTCTATCATTTCACATCCATAATTTATGGGTGAGCATTAAAATATAATTTTATACCAAATTTGATCTTTTTAGCAAGAATTTCCCTACACAATATGCTCTGCCTGTATCGATAGCCGGATTGGAGTTCTTGATTTTATGCAACGCATTACCTATGTTTCAATCTACAGATACAGATCTCTATCAATTAATAAAGCCTCTATAAATAATAAAGATAGATGGACAGTTATGACATCCATGACGAGACCCCCTTGCAGTTGCGTAATATTAGCCGGTGGCGAAAGCAAGCGGCTTGACGGTGAAAACAAGGCCTTCATAGAAATTGGCGGGAAACGGGTGATAGAACGCCTTTTGGCGGTTCTGAGGCCCTTGTTCAGCGAAATTATCCTGGTCACCAACGATCCTCTGGCTTACCTGGAGTGGGACGTGATGATGGTCACCGACCATTTTAATTGTCGCAGCTCCTTGACAGGCATCCATGCAGGTATTTTCGCCGCCGCCAACCCGCATGCCATGGTGGTGGGCTGTGATATGCCGTTTATACAGCCCGGGATGTTGGAGACGCTGTTAAGCGCCATCGAACCGCACCTGGATGTGATTATTCCCAAAACCCCGCATGGGTTCGAACCGATGATGGCCATCTATTCCAAAAGGTGCCTCAAACCCATGGAGGCGGCGTTGGTGAAAAAGCAGTTTAAAATCTTGAAAGTATTCAGGCAGGTGCGCGTAAAGGAGATTGAAGAGGCACAACTGCGCCGCCATGATCCAGACCTGATCTCCTTTATCAATATCAACACGCCTGCGCAATTGGCGTCTGCTGAAAAATGGGTGCAGCGGCGTGGCCGCCAAAAAAAGCGGCCATAGGACAACCTTCAACTATCGTTAAGGAGCAATAAATGGACATCAATGCATTAATTAATCGGATCAAAAGCCATCCGGATTACGCCAAAGTGGGCATGGTGCTATGCCACAACGGTGTTGTGCGCGGAACCTCCAGGGACGGCCGCAAGGTCAACGGTCTTCGGGTGGCCGTGGATCATAGCCAATTGGACAAGGTGATCGAAACCCACAAAGCGAGGCCGGGAATCGTCGATATTTTAGTAGAGATCAACGCAGACACCGATTTAAAGGTCGGCGATAACGTGATGTTGCTGGTGGTGGCCGGCGATATTCGAGAGAACGTAACCGCTGTTTTGAGCGATGCCCTCAACGCCATCAAATCCACGGTGACCCATAAAACAGAGTATTTTTCCTAAAATTATCTCCAAAAAGGATAGATCATGAGCAAGCTGACCCACATCGACGGCCAAGGACGTGTACGCATGGTGGATGTCACAGCCAAGGCCCCTACGGATCGCAAGGCCCGGGCCCAGGCGGTGGTGACCATGGCCAAGGAGACATTTGATTTGATCCAGGACCAAAAGGTCAAAAAGGGCAATGTTCTCGAAACGGCCCGTATCGCCGGCGTTATGGCCGCCAAAAAAACATGGGATCTGATTCCGATGTGCCACCCATTGAACTTAACCCATGCCCAGGTCGATTTTTTCCCGGATGCGGCCACCCATAGCATCCGCATCGAAGCCAGCGCACGTATCCTGGATCAAACCGGCGTGGAGATGGAGGCGCTCACCGCGGCATCGGTGGCGGCTTTGACCATCTATGACATGTGTAAGGCCTATGACCGCGGCATGGGCATCTCCGAGGTGCTGTTATTGGAAAAAAGCGGCGGCAAAAGCGGTACATGGAAGCGGAACCCACAAGGGACCTAAGCAACGCCAATGCAACGACCAGGTATTCATAGCCCTTTCACAGCTGCAGGCCCAAGGTGCAACGGTCAGGGTGGGGTGTCGGCCATACTATTGGGGGTAACCGTGTTGGCCATATTGCTGGCCGGATGCGCCCTAATACCCACTCCGGAACCGGTCCCCCCTGCCCCCGAGACCGGGCTGAAACGTCTGGGGCTGTCGCAATACCCTCTATTTTCAGATGGCGGAGAGATTGGCGCCCTGCAGCTGAGCATCGACAACAGCTTAGCCTATCTGAGACGGTTGCCTGCCGATGGGGATATCGATTTCGGCACCGATCGTTACACTGTGGCGCATCTGATCCAATCTCTGGAAACCTTTTCCCGAATCATGGGTGAAAAACCATCAACGGAGCAATTAAACCAAACCATCCGCGACCGTTTTCATGTGTACCAATCTGTGGGGCGGACGACGGAAAAAGATGTATTGTTCACCGGTTATTACGAACCGCTATTGATCGCCGGTCTTTCTCAATCATCGCTTTTCGACACCCCCGTCCACTCAAAACCCTTGGATATGGTGGAGATCGATCTATCGCCGTTTTTCGATGATTTAAAAGGGCGCTCTATTGTCGGACGATATACCGGCAAAACAGTGGTCCCCTATCCCACCCGCAGCGAGATCCGCAAAAAAGTTGATTTCAATGTAACGGCCCCCCCCGTGGTGTGGCTTCGCGATGAAATCGACCTGTTGATTTTGCAGATCCAGGGGTCCGGCCGCGTCAAACTGACCGATGGCACCGAGCTGCATATCCTGTACGACGGCTCCAACGGCAGACCTTACCGCAGTATCGGGCGTCTACTCATCGATCAAGGCCGCATATCGCCCGAACAGATGTCGATGCAGGCGATCAGGGCTTATCTTCGGAAACATCCCGAAACGGCCCATGAGATCATGGACCACAATCCCAGGTACATCTTCTTCAAGACCGCCCGGCAGGGCCCTTTTGGAGCGTTGGGGCAGCCATTGACCCCCATGCGCTCCCTTGCGGTGGATCGGACCTTCATGCCGTCTGCGGCCTTGGCGTTCATCGCTTTGCCGGTGCCCGAAATCAATGCCCAGGGAAAAATCGAGCACTGGCGGCCCTACTGTGGATTTGCTTTGGCCCAGGACGCCGGAAGCGCTATCAAAGGCCCGGGACGTGCCGATCTATTTATGGGCCATGGCCTCCGGGCCGAGGTGGGCGCAGGACACCTCAAACATTCGGGAGCGCTTTACTTTTTGATCCTCAAACCCGCCTCCGAGCCGTAAAACAATGTAAACAACTGAAATAACGTATATAAAGGATAATTATGA
>JASFKE010000431.1:0-4477 GCA_050118795.1 Desulfobacteraceae bacterium
CCTTGTCCACCAGATTTTGGTAAAAGGTCAGGGCCTTGACCAACTCCGCTTTCGTCCATGCCACTTTGCTGGTATCAGGATCGATAAAGCTTTTTCCGGTCTGTTGGGTGGCGACCAGCACCGTCATCAGCCATCCATTTAAGTCGGTGGCGTCGAAGGGGTAATACCCCTGACCCAAATTTTCCCGAAAGCTCGCTGCCGAAGCGATCAACTCATCCCAGGTTTTGGGCACCTCGATGCCGGCCTTTTGGTATGTGCTTTTGTTCAGGAAAAAAACGCGCCCGGTGGCTGAAACCGGCAATCCATTGAGCTTGTCTCCCATGGTGCCGGCGGTCAGCAGGGTTTCGTCCCATTGGGAAAGGTCGATGATATCTTTAAAGTTATTCAAATCGGCGAATCCAGTCCCCCTTTTGGAGAAAATACTCAACCAATTCCAGTTGACCTGCATCAGATCCGCCTCGGTACCGCCGGCAATCTGGGTAGTGAGCTTTTCCAAATGCCCCGACCAGCCGGTATATTCGGCTTTCACCTTGATGTGAGGATACTTCTCCTGGAATTTTTTTAGTGCGGCCACCGTGGCTTTGTGGCGACTATCGCCACCCCACCACGACATGCGAATCGTTACCTCGTCAGCTGCAAACGCCGGGGCGCTAAGCGAGATTCCCAATAACAGCACTGTAAGTACAAACAACCAACTCCGTTTTTTCATAATGTTTCTCCTTTCGCTCCATTCAGGGTAGTGTCAGGTTATCTCCAGTCCGCTTGTCGAAAATATGTGCACGCTCCAAATCAAAACGGAGCCGAACCCTTTCGCCATAGGTGATGGTCTTTAAAACATCGCGGCTATGGATTCGGTTGACCGCCGTATATTGTTGATCTCCCACCTTAAAATAAATAAAGGCCTCGTGTCCCATGAACTCGACCCGTTGGACGAGGCCATCTACCACATTGCCGGTGGCATCGGGAGCGGCGAGCTCTATGAAGGGAGGGCGGATACCCAGGATCACCTCTTCTTGAGAGTGCTCCGAAAGCCGTTTGGATTTGAATTGGGGCAGTTCCAGCACGTGGCTTCCGACCCCCAGCTTGCAGTGCCCATTTTCGCGGATCAAGCGTGTCGAATGCAAATTCATCTCGGGAGAGCCTAAAAAACCAGCCACAAAAGTGTTGGCCGGATAGTTATACAATTGGTCGGGAGCATCCGTCTGCTTTATGACCCCTTGTTTTAGAACACAGATCCGATCTCCCATCGTCATCGCCTCGGTTTGATCATGGGTTACATAGATCACCGTGCAATCGTTCCCGGAAGCTTTTAATCTGCGGTGCAGCTCTGTTATACGCAGGCGCATGGAGGCGCGAAGTTTGGCATCCAGATTGGAGAGGGGTTCATCGAATAAGAAAACCTTGGGTTTTTTGATAAGGGCGCGCCCCAAGGCCACTCGTTGGGCCTGACCGCCGGAGAGCTCTTTTGGATAGCGCTCCAACAAATCTTCAATCTCCAGCTCCGCAGCGACCTCACTCACCGCCTTATCGATATAGGCCTTTGGCTTACGGGACAGACACAAACCAAAGGATAGATTGCGTTTGACCTTCATATGGGGATAAAGGGCGTAGTTCTGAAATACCATGGCAATGCCCCGTTGATAGGGCGGCAAATTGTTGATGGTCTCTTCACCGATGCAGATCTGCCCATCGGTGATGGTTTCAAGTCCGGCAATCATTCTCAAGGTGGTGGACTTGGCACATCCTGAAGGACCGATCAGCACCATGAACTCACCATTTTCGACCTTAAGATTGATGCCATGCACAGCTTTAAAGCCGTTGGGATAAATTTTTTCCACATCTGTGAGGGTTACATTACTCATCGTTGTTCAGCATCATCCTTTCAGACCGGTAGTTGAAACACCTTCAATAAAATACTTCTGCGAGAGAAAGAAGATAACTAAAGATGGAAGCAATGCCAGTACGGTCATAGCCAAGATTCGATTCCATTCAAAAGCCTCTGTGGTATCGATGGACATTTTCAGGGCCAGCGATACCGGAAATTTCTCCACCGAAGATATGTAGATCAATGGGCCTAAAAAATCGTTCATCGACCACATGAATTGAAACAGACAAACGGAAATGATGGCCGGTTTTAACATGGGAACCACAATGTAGAGCAAAACCTTGTTAGGCCCACAGCCGTCGATCATCGCCGCTTCTTCCATATCCCGCGGTATTCCCCGTAGAAATTGGATCAATAGAAAAACAAAAAATGCGTCCACAGCGAACAACTGGGGAAACCAGAGCGGCAGGTAGCTGTCCAGCCACCCCAGTTCACGAAACAGCAGATACTGCGGTATACGTGTCACCACATTTGGCAGGAGCAAGGTGGCGATGAGGATCGAGAAGAGTATTTTTTTACCGGGGAACTCAAAGCGGGCAAAACCATAAGCCACCAAAGTGGAAGAGATCGCCGTGGCGATGACCTTGGGAAACAAAATCATGAAGGTGTTGCCGAAAAAGCGCCCAAAGGTATACTCCGTGGATGTTTTCCAGCCTTCGATATAGCCTGAAAAAATGGGATCCGTGGGCAGGAAACTGAGCTCCGAAAATATCTGCTGGTTGTTTTTAAAGGATGCCCCGATGAGCCAAAGAAGAGGATAGATCATGGCTATCCCGACGAGCACCAAAATGGTGTATCGTATGGCGGCATTGACCTTTTGACGTCTCAGGGTTTTGTTGATTTCCGCCCTGGCCGCCTCGGAAGGCTCCGCGTTGCACTGAAAGGCGCTTTTGTGCGCTACCGGCAACTTACCCGCTGAGCCGACCCGAGAATCGATTGCACTGGATCTGATTGTGGTATCTCTTTTTTCCATATTTACTACCTGTCTGCTGGTTTGTCGCCGGAGTAAAAAACCCAATATTTGGAACTGGCGAATGCTATTAAGGTTAACAGCATGACGATGGTGAAAAGCACCCATGAGAGCGCTGCCCCATACCCCATTTCAAAGTGCCGGAAAGCCGCCTCGTAAATGTAAAGAGGCAAAAGGTAAGTGGATTTCAGCGGCCCCCCCCCGGTGATGATATACGGCCCATTGAATTCCTGGAACGCCTGCACCATCTGCATGACCATATTGAAAAAGATAACGGGGGTTATCAGGGGCAAGGTAATGTGAAAAAAGGGCTGCCATTTCTTGGCGCCATCGATTTGGGCTGCTTCGTACAAAGATTTGGGGATGTTCTGCAGGGCGGCAAGGAAGATCACCATGGCCGAACCGAACTGCCATAACCGCAGCAAAGTGATGGTAAACAGCGCCCATCCCGGCGTCCCGAACCAGTTGATGGGACTGACGCCGATCCATTCGAGAAATAGATTGATGAATCCGTATTCCGCAAACATATAACGCCACAGCACCGCAATGGCCACACTACCGCCAAGAATGGACGGCACATAGTAGGCGGTGCGGAATAGATTGATGCCCACAAGCCGGTAGTTCAAAATGTGCGCGATATAGAGCGCGAAGGCCAGCTTCAGAGGAACGGTTAGAAATACGTAGCTCATGGTCACGCCTATGGACTTGATAAAGAGATCATCTTCAAAGAACATGTACCGAAAGTTGTCAAGCCCGACCCAGGAAGGGCTTTCGATGAGGTTGTATTCGGTAAAACTTAGAAAGAAGGAGGCCGCAAATGGAAAGGCTGTAAAGCTTACCAGCCCGATAATGTACGGCATCACATAACTGAGTCCGAGAATTCTGCTTTGCATGGACGTTTCCTGAAGAGATGTTTAAGTCTTTGGTTCAATTCTAAAACCGACACGCATCCAATCCTGAATTGACTAAAATGGATTGAGAAGCAAATTGCACTCACACCTGCATCCTCAAGTAGATTTTGGATGCATATGGAAGACCGGATGAATGATACGTTAACAAGGTCTTCGTTTTCTGACGGCAGGTACCAGTGGGGCCCGATCGGCCACCTGGTATCTATGGGTTATTGTGAATTGTTGCAGCCTTACTTTTTTCATTTTATGAAATCTTTTCTCACGATGTGGAATTTAATCGCACATTCGACAGCCTGTGTCAAGGAAAAATTTTCAATACTACTTCGTTTGCAACACCTTAGAATTTAAGATAAAATTGACTGATTGGTTCCGAACCGGGTGCTTTGCACCCGGTTCGGTTACAACCTTAACACTTAAAGCACTGACGTGATTTTGTCTTTTCCCGCCGAGCGGGAATATCCAATCCACCCTGTTCATAGAACGGGATAGTCGTTGATTCTTCAAAGCCGGAGGTGGCCACATAGGTTCTGCAATTCCAACCAGGCACTAAAAGCAGGCACAATCCGTCGCACTTGTGTGGTACCCCCGGCTTTGAACGAACCTTTTCAGGGTATAGGGCGCCTAGAAGTTATATTGCACTCGCACCTTGAACCCCATTGCATCACTGTCCCCAACACTCGGGTCGTCATCTGTTGCAGACGCCTGGGATAC
>JASFKE010000432.1:0-4464 GCA_050118795.1 Desulfobacteraceae bacterium
ATCAGCTGGAGACCGAGGCCAAAGCCCATATCCTCAGAGTTGCCGTTGTCTTTGGCCGTGTCATTGACAATATCCACCGTGCCGTTTTGTTGGGTGATGCGGATGGTTCCATTCCAGGTGTGTTGAAAGGCGTTGCGGATCAGATTGTGGATCACGATACGGGCCGGAATCTCGGCGACCCGGACGGTGTGGGGGGCTGTTTCGATAATAATTTCCACGGGCTTGTCCTTCAGAAGATACCGGGCTTCCTCGATCACATCACGGACAAGCCGTTCCATATCCAGCTCTTTCGCCGACAGCGGCACGTCGGACTCCCGGCTCAGCCAGAGCAACGTTTCCGTCAACTGTTTCATGGTAAGACTTGCCCGATCGATGCGCTCGATAATCTGTGCTTTGCGGGGTTCCCACTTGTTACCGGAGTTTTCCTGGTGTTTATGCAGCAGCTCGATATTGTTGCGGATGATGCTGATCGGGGTGCGCAGTTCATGGCTGCTGTGTCGTAAAAAACGGTGTTCGCGTTCAAGACTCTCCTGTACCGACGAGAGACTGGTGCGGATCAGCGCCGCCAGTTCGTTCAGCTCCGGGTAGGAAAAATCGGGAGGCGCTTCGTCCAGGTTATTGGCATTGAGTTGACGCGCCCATTGGCCGAGGGCGCTGACCGGGCGCTCGACGTGCTTGAGCATGAGCCATATGGAGGCTGCGATCGACAGAGCGATGAACAGACTGATGGCCACCAGCAGTTGTATGTTTTGAGACATCTTTCGCCCCACCATCGGGGGCGCCGTCTTGCGGGTCGTGCTGCGACTGATAAAATAGGTCGTGCTGCCGTGCATGACACGCATCACAAAGAGAATTTCATCCGGGGGGCTGAACAACTTCCTGTCGTCGTGCACGAGCAGGATACCGGTTTTTTCGGGCTCCTTGAACGTCTGTTGGATTTTCTCCGGCAATTGCCGCCAGTCGGGACTGATCTGATACCCGCTGAAATGATTCAAATGCTGCCGCTGCGCCGCCGGTATGCTGCGAACATAACTCTTCACCACCTGGGCCATGGTGGCGGCGGTGACATTGTGCATGCCACGGATGAAAAACCGGGCGCTGAGCAGTGAATAGCCGATGATCAATCCCGCTGCCAGCATCAGGAACACCAGGGCGACGAACCACTTGAGACTGATTTTGCGCTTCATTGGGGGGGCTCCTCCCGGATGGCAAATCCGTGTCCGGGGACCGTGTGCAGCAGGGCTGCGGCAAAGGGCGCGTCAATGGCCCTGCGCATATGAAACAGATGGACTTTCAGGCTGTCGCTGTCAGGGGGCTCGTCACCCCACACCGATGCGACAAGCTTCTGTTTGGAAACGATTTGCGGAGATGCGCGCAGCAGCGTTTCCAGCAGCCGCCAGCCCATGGGAGAGAGTTTTATGCCATGTCCGGCCCGGATCACGGTGCGTTCTTTCAAGTTCATTATCAGATCCCCACAGCGCAATATCTGCGTCTGCCCGCTGCGCCGCTTCGCCAGGGCCCGGAGCCTTGCGACCAGTTCCTTCAGTTCAAACGGTTTGACCAGGTAATCGTCGGTTCCGGCCTCGAATCCCGCCAGTTTGTCATTCAGTCGGTCCCGGGCGGTAAGCATTAATATGGGCGTGTCGTTACCGGCGCCGCGCAGTCGCTCGCACAGGCGCAACCCATCCAGACGGGGCAGATTGAGATCCAGAAGAACCACATCATAGGAATTTTTTTCAGTCAATTGCAGACCGGCCATGCCATTGCTGGCATAATCACATGCGATCCCTTCAAGGTTAAGATAATCGATCACGGTTTCCGCAAGATCGAAATCGTCCTCGACCAGAAGTACGTTCAACAAACCTGCCGCCTTTCTTGCTTAGTTCGGGATCGGAGCCCTCTAAACCATGTGGCCATATCATGCTGAATCGTCAACAGCACCGGAATTAGGATCAAGGTGATCACGGTGGCAAACATGATGCCGTAAGCCAGGGAAACGGCCGCAGGAATAAGAAATTGGGCCTGCATGGACGTCTCACGCAGCAGCGGCAGCAGACCGGCGACCGTTGTGAGTGATGTGAGCATCACCGCACGCAAACGGCTGCGGCCGGCCTTGATGAGTGCATCATGGATATCAGGCTCACTGTCCCTGATATCGTTGAATGTGTAGACCAACAATAAGCTGTCGTTCACCACGACCCCGGACAGGGCGATTATACCATTAAGCGATAAAATACCCAAAGAGAGATCATTGAGCCAGTGGCCGATCACGGCGCCGACGATCCCGAATGGGATGGCCGTCATGATTAAAAACGGCTGTATGTAGGATTTGAGAGGTATGGCCAGCAGAAAATAGATGATGAGCAAGGCCAGCAGAAACATCTTGACCATGGATGTCTGTGTTTCCGCCTGCTGTTCAGCCTCTCCGGCAAAATGGATATCGAGACCGGGATACTGCCTGGTCAGGCGGGGCGCAATGGTCTGTTTAAGCCGGCCGACCAGTTCCGTCGAAGAGAGGATCTCTTTATCCACATCCGCCGCGATATATACGGCGCGTTTGCCGTCGATGCGGGTGATGGCATCCCTTGTAAAGCCATAGCGGGCCTTGGCTACCGCGCTCAGCGGCACGACGCTGCCGTCGGCGGCTCGGATGTCGGCATTCAAAACATCTGCGGCGGTTTGGCGGGTGGACTCAGGGTAGCGAACCGTAACCTCGATCTCGTCGTTGCTGCGCTGAAACCGCTGAACAACCCGGCCTTTAAATGCCCGGAGCACCTGTTGGGCCAGCATCTCCATTGTAATCCCCAAGGTACGGCCCTGTTGCGTCAACTCAAGATGGAGTTGCGGTTGTCCGGGCTCGAGGTTATCTTCGATGCCGCTCACAGCCGGAATGTTTTGGAGGTGTTTCTTAACATCCCGTCCGGCCGCGGTCAGGACGTCATCGTCGCCGGCCCGCAGTTCAATGCGCACTGCATCGATCTTGAACCCCCTGTTGCGGATACTCAAGCTGCGGACACCTTCCGGAAGAGCGGCCAGGCGGCGCCATTTTTGAGTGAATGTTTTAATGTCGTATGGGGCCTGCTTTTTGAGTTCCACCCGGATCGTGCCGGATTGATCGGCCTCGGACAAGACCTGAAGGCCGGCGATCCCTGTTTCGCCGTCATCTGCGCTGCGCAACTGCCGGTCGGCTTCATAGGCCTTGGCCTCCAGCAGGTTCAAAGCGGCATGGGTCTGGCCGTAGCTGGCATCGTTTTGCATGCTCAGGTGGGCGCGGACCGTATGGCCCGGAATATTCGGAAAAAAGCTGGACCGTACCGCACCGGTCAGCGGCATGGTGATCACCAGGATGAAAATCGAGATAAACAGTACGACAACGCCATACCGGTAATGCACGGCCAGTTGGATGAGCGGAAGATAGCAGCGTTGGTTCACCCAGTTCAGTCCCTTGTCCGTTGCGGTCTGAATCTTCTGCCAGTTCTTCAACAATGGGTTTTTGACGGTGCGGGGCCGAGTGTTGAGGTGGGCCAGATGGGCCGGCAGGATCAGCTTGGATTCAATGACGGAGAGGGTCAGGCAAATGGCCACAATGATGGCAAACTGGGCATAGAGTTTCCCCAAATGCCCGCTGGTTTGGGAAATGGCGTAAAATGCCGCAATTGTGGTTAATACACCAAACAGGGTGGGCAGTGCCACCCGCAAGGTCCCCTTGATGGTGTTTTCCACGGTATCGCCGTGACGGCTGCGACGGGTGTAGATGCTTTCCCCGACGACCACCGCATCGTCCACAACGATTCCCAGGGCCATGATAAAGCCGAATGTGGTGAACTCATTGATCGACAGTCCGGCAAAGGCATCCCCCATGAAATAAAGGGTCCCGCAAAACACAAACGGCAGCCCCATGGCCACCCAGAAGCCGACCGCCAGATTCAGGAAAAGCGCGAGCAGGACAAATACCAAGGCAATGCCGATCAGCGCGTTTTTAATTAGAAGCTGCAGGCGTTCCTTGATCATGGTGCTGCGGTCGTACCAGGTGGTCAGCGCCACGCCTTGGGGCAGCTTCCCGTTGTTCCGCCATTGCTGCACCACATGGTAGGCGCCAGCCACCGAGTCTGATATATCGTCCTTGCCGGTGGTGATCACCTCCAGGGCGATGCTGCTGTGACCATTAAAACGCGACAGCACCGAGGTGTCGTCGGAAAAGGCGTCGCGGATCAAAGCGACGTCGCCCAGGGTGATCTGACTGCCGTCATTATGGGTCAACAGCGGGATGGCTGCGAATTGCTCTTTTTGATATGCCTGATGCGATGCTTTGAGCTGAAGATAGGTGCTTTGGTTGCGCAGTACGGCCGTGGCCGTGGTCGAAGACCACCGCCCGATGGCTGTTTCGACATCCGAAAGCGAAAGGCCGTGGGCCTGAAGCCGACCTTCTTCGATTTCAATGGCCATCATGGGGTCAAGCCTTCC
>JASFKE010000433.1:0-4461 GCA_050118795.1 Desulfobacteraceae bacterium
AACTTTACGAAGTACCGCCAAAGAAAGTAAATAAATGGCCTAATAAAAAGAGGCAGCATTGCATATTTTGTTTTCAGCCACCGTTTGCGCTGATCCTGGAACCCGTTGAATCTTTGTAATATACTGTCTCTCTCCGTTAACCTGAACTTTAAGTTTAGAATATCGATAGCTTCCCTTAGGGCGTAATGATTGTGCTTGTTGGTCCACCACCCGAGGTTATTTGTGTTGTCGTCAATAATGTCTCCGTCTACCCTTATGGTTGCGCCCTGTGTAATTTTAATGTGTTCATCCATCCAGCGCTGTTCACAGTGCCCTTTGCCAAATCTAAACAGCCTCATCACATACATCGGATAGGTACCACCGTGTTGCATCCACCTATTCATGAAATAGACCCTTCGCCCGATATAGATCCCGGTTATTGTTTCAGGCGAATTTCGAGTTATGCTTACAATTTGTTTGCTAAGGGCGTCTGTTACAATTTCATCAGCATCCAATCTGAATACCCAATCACTGGTAATCGGCAGGTTCTTCAAAGCCCAATTGAATTGAGTCGAATGGTTTATCCACTTGTGTTGGTATACTTTTGCCCCGAGGGATTTTGCTATCTCGCAGGTTCTATCTGTTGAAAAGCAGTCTACGATAAATATATCGGCTGCGATATCTATTATGCTGGAAATACAGCGGTCAATGTGCTTTTCCTCATTAAAGGTGAGGATGATGACACTGATATTAGAACGCTTGATCACTGGTGATCGCCCCGGTCATTTGGTGTTTGCGGTCTCTTCCAACCTTTTATGGGTTGCTTTCAAAACAAATACAAGCCATCTGCTACTTGGAAAGGGATTGCTCAAGACGGCATTAATTTATTATCCTCTTTTGGATGGTAGTGCCTTGATAATAGTTTTGTACACTCCGGTCAATTGCTCAATAATATGGTCGTATGCATACCTGTTTTTCGCTAATTCCCGGCCCGCTTTGCCCATACGACAAGCCAGTTTCTTGTCTTCCATAATTGAAATGGTTGCACGGGCTATTTCTTGGCTAGTCAGCCCTACCACGATACCGGCAGCAGATTGTGATACTTCATTCGAGATGTTGACCTGGTCCGAAATTACCACAGGCAATGCGCATGCCATCGCTTCTACCACTGCGATACCAAAATTTTCAGTGTAAGAAGGCAGAACGAACACATCGGCATCCACATAAGCTTCAAGCACTTCATCATCATATAACATCTCTTGCCAATAGACTTTGTCGGATAACCCTCTTGCTGCAATCCAACCGTGTACGACTTTGGCATATCCGTTATTGTCAGGGCCTGCTATGACCAATACGGCATCGTCGAGGACCGCGGCAACTTCAGAAAAAGCCTGAACAAGTAGATCTAACCCCTTCTTGAAGTTAATTCGTCCTAGAAAAAGTATCATCGGTTCGTCTGCCAGTCCCAGTCTTTTCCGCAATCCCCCTCTGGATGGCAAGCTTTTGAAGCGGTTCCAATGAAGGCCATTTGGCACCACAACACCGGGCGCACGTAGATTCAAGAAATCGGTTCTTGCCATTTCTTCGGCACTGGAAAAGTGGATCGCGGATGCGGCATTTAGATTAGGCAGATCAAACATTTTTTCATAGGCACGCTTGGCCCATACATTATGCGCGCTTTGTTTGTATAGATAAGGATCTAAGCTTCCATGAGGCTCGACAATGTAGGGAATATTATATTTCCGGCACAAAAATGCGGCAAAGGTGGTCGGGAATCGATACAAGGCGTGGATGTGCAGCAGATCGTAATTTCTAATGGTTTTTCTCAATTCAATTGCCATCGGCAGTGACACTAGCAATGGGGTGAATTGAACTGAGAAGTAGTAATGGCGTACCCCATGGATCATCACCGGTCTATTTATCGGTACATCTAATATCCCGCTTGGGTAATCCATATTGGTTGAATAAACGGTGACATCCAATCCTGTAAGCACTTGATGGCGGGTCATCTCAGCCACAGCAACAGATGGGCCGCCGCAACGGGGTGATAACGATAGGGCGATATGCAATATTTTCATAACTCAACAGCAGGCGTCTAAAGCGTTACATCCACCGGCACAAATTGTTAACCATCAGCATCGCGCTTTAGAGAAAATTCTCCGCGGTGGGCACCGCAATCTACGAAACAGGATTGATGTGAAAGATAATCACTAATGAAAGAGTGGCTGCAAAGGCGAGCAATGTTCATGGATAGTCCTTTAGGCCTAACGCCTGGCGAATTCCAGCTACATCCTTATCATAATTCCAGCCGGCAATAATTTCTGCGCTACGCATACCCATCCGTCCGCATTCGACTGGGTCCGCAAGAACTTTTACCAGGCTGTCAGCCAGCGCTCCCACATTACCGGCTGGGACAATATATCCATTATCTCCGTCTTTTACCAAGTCGACCCCGGCACCTACCTGGTCTGAGACAATAATCGCTTTTCCGGCGTTCATCGCCTCATTGACCACAAGTCCCCAGGTCTCGAACAATGATGCCAACACAAACACATCACACAGCTCATAAAAGGCCGGAAGTTCGGTCTGGCTGCAAAATCCATAAAATCTTACTGAATCATTGTTCACAGATTCCATTCGTTTGAGCAATGCAGGTTTTAACTCACCGTCACCCACATACAAAAGATAAGGCGACGGCCTGATTGAGTCGAATGCCAGCTTAAATGCATCGAATAGATCCAGTGCGCGTTTTCTAACTTGAAGTTTGCTGGCATAAAGTACAATGGGTCTTCCAGGTTCTAAATTGAGTTGTTTACGAAAATCGGCTCTCCTTTTTGCTGCCGCTTTTACATGATTTGAGAAAAATACGTTATCCACCGCATAGGGCGTTGAAAAAATGAGCTCCTTGGGGATTCCATTGCTGATATAATATTGCGCATTGGCCGTACCGATTGACAAAAATCCTTCTACCAAGTGTTTCAAGAGTCCAAAAAAAAGGCGCTTGAACAATCTTTTAATCAAACTGCGTTTTCTGGAAATAAGTGTTGCTTCGTCTCGGATAAAAACGCTTATTTTAAGTATTTTGCAGAGCAATATCGCTGCCCAGTGGTACGGTCTGTTGTACCCGTGTATGATAAGGGCATCAAACTTTCCAGCTCTTAAAAAACGGCCTAAACCGACATTGAATGGTCTCAAATAACTCAGGGTGTCATTACCTCCAATGGAAGGGAGGAAACGATAAGAAAACCCCTCTAACAACGGAACTCCCCAATCAATTGTTCGCCCAAACTCGACATCAAAGTGTTTTCTTAAGGAACAATCACTTTGATAAAAAACAACCAAATCGATATCCGGCTCTGACGCGATGCGTTTGAGTAAAGGAGACTGATAATGAATCGGATGGGTAACAAGGTAGGCCAGTTTGATTTTATCCTTAATTTTCATTCCACCTGATTTGGATTACAGATGACCCGTGTTTTTATTGACCCGGCTGACAATTCCGCGTGGATTCAATAAATGCTTTATCATGCGATGATAGAATTTCATGATGAGATCGATCGGCTTGAGTTCTCTTTGCATTATTTTTACAAAGATCCTTTTTTGATAATCATTGAACTCCTGATCGCGCTTCCCGGAGCAGGAAATCGAATGTTTATGGGCCCTGAAACCGCTCCAGAAGTCCCGAACAACCGAAAACCTCCCCCCTGCCAATGCCAAATCAACAAAAAGTTCACCGTCCCATGAGCATTGATTTAGTGAATTGAACCCAGCCACTGCTTTAAACAATGAACTTTTGAAAAAGGTCGATTGCTGGGCGATAAAATTCGCGCCATATGCATACCTGATTAAAGAAAAAGTATCGGAGTACAATTTGCGTATCAAGGTGTTGTTTTCATCAACCAATAGGGTGTCTGCTGAAATAACATCTGTATGTTTGTTCTTATTGAAAGCGTCCACCATTTTGGTTATGACACCGGGGAGAAGAAAATCATCGGAATTTAAGAAGCCGTAAATATGGCCTGTTGCTATGCTGAATCCTTTATTCAGGCCGTCAGCAGGACCTTCGTCAGTTTCAAAGATCACTTTGTCGATACGATGGCGATGCTTTTCAATGATCCCTCGGCTCCCGTCCGTTGATCCCGCATCGATAACAATATATTCAATGTCATGATAATTCTGATCGAGCACGGAAACGATCGCTTGCTCTAAAAATTCGGACTGGTTATAGGAAATTGTGACTATCGATACTTTCATACCCGTTATGTTGAAGCGACACTCTTTTTATGGCCCAATCCCGTTAATAATGTCATTATTGCAACGATGTAATAGGGCGTTATGAAACGACGATCGCCGGCATACGGTGAAAAAAATATATCCCACAAAAATTGGAAGCAGATAAATGCAAATAGGGGCGTTAATTTATCTTGGGTTTGAAATAATTGAGCGATACCTAAAGTTGGCAGGAAAAGCACCCAGATCCAA